>CAXYYI010000049.1:0-6380 GCA_964293055.1 uncultured bacterium
ATATCACGATCATTGATTGAACTACAAATCCACATAAAAAATACCAAGGCGATTTAATACACTACTTCAAACAAGTAATACAGGCACCAAATGTACAAAATCCATTTCATGGTATCAGACATATGTTACATGTGACGTATATGTGCTACCAAGCATGTTGTCACCTCAATGTAGGACGCAGGGATATGCGAAACACTCTGATAGGCGCATTAATGCATGATTTAGGCCATAGTGGGCACACAGGTAACGATGCTGCTGAAATTGCAACCGCATTAGAACTATTCCAGCAAATATGTTTACCTGAAGATATACCATATAAAAATATTATTGCCGGTATTATCAAAGCAACACAATACCCACATAAAGGAGATCCTGCAAATATTATGCAATGTATCATCCGGGATGCTGATATCTCTTATACATTAAGTGATACATGGATAGAAACAGCATTATATGATCTCGGAAGAGAGAGTGAATGTTCACCCGGAGAAATGCTTGAGAAACAAAATCAGTTTCTTGATGGTATTCATTTCTATACGACATGGGGGCAAGATGAATTCTATCAAAAAATTATCGCTAGGAAAATTGAGGACGAAAAAATGCTTTCTGTGTGGGCATAAAACAAAAAATAACTTTAAACATTTAATATTATGAGTTACTTCAGAGGTATTGAGAAAATAGGGTATCTATTTCTCATCGGTGGTATCCTATTAGTTGGAGCCGCAATCGTTTTTATCGGAAAAGATGTATTCAACGGATTTTGGAGCTGGGTAGTTGGACTACTTATGGGAATGTCCGGCCTTGGAGCATTTATTATTGGGACGAGAGTTATTAAAGAATAATACTCATCCTACTACAACAAATCCCCTTTTTTTAAAGGGGATTTTCTACACTTACATGGATATTTCTCAAAAGTTGTTGTATTGTTCAAGGTTTCAAAGAACTGGTCACAAAGTGTCATGGTAGAGATTTTTGTTTCAATAATTTTTGCAACTCTTGTTGGAAAAGTTTTATATGAATTGATGCTTCTTTTTGTGTTACTTTATCACTTTTTGTAAAGACAAGTGAATAAGGTTTTCAAGTTTTTGCAAGCCATAATACAAACTCAAGATCGATTGTTTGAGGTTTGATTCTACTATCAATCAAAACAAATACTTGCGCAATATTTTTTCTATGAATAATATAATTTTCTATCATTTTTTTCCACTTTTCACGCTGTTCTCTCATAATTCTTGCATATCCATATCATGGCAAGTCAACCAAACATCGAGTCTTTGTACTACTATCAACTCCTCCATCGCTACTAGACTCATCATTTTTATCTGCATTTTCGTTTCCCTCACTAGCTACTTCTTTACTTTCTAGTATAAAAAAATTAATGAGTTGTGTTTTCCCGGGTTTAGCACTTGTTTTTGCTAGTTCTTTTTTGCTTGCAATAGCATTGATTAAACTAGACTTTCCAACATTACTCCTCCCAATAAAAACGTATTCAGGATAATCATGAGCCGGACATAACTCATTGTTTGGACTACTAATAATAAATTTTGATGAAACAATTTGGATAGACATAGATGAAGAAAAAAATGAAAAAAATGATTATAATAACTATAAAGAAGCAACAATATAATGCTATTGTTTTTTCACAATCTAAAAAACTCGCAAACCATAGTTCACGAGTTTCTTTTTAGTAGTATACAAAATTAGATACTATCTACATGGTCTTGAGCAGCATCAATTTTTTCAGCAGCTGCATCAAGGATTTCTTCCTTCTTTTCTTCTGCTGCAGCTTGTAGTTCTTCAACTTTTTCTGTCGCAGTTGCATGGATTTCTTCTACTTTTGCAGTAGCTTCATCTTTCAATTCTTCCGCTTTATCAGCAAGTTCTTCTTTTTTTTCTCAGAACATATCTTTTACATTATCAAATTTTTCTTCTAATTTATCCCCTACTGATTCAAGAAGGTCTGATGCTTTTTCTTTCAAATCATCAAATGTTGTCATAGCAATATTATTTATCATATAAAACATCTTATATATAGTATTTTTCCTACTATATACTAGAGATTTTTATTTTTTCTTTACACCAAATACTGTTTGGATAACACATAGAACAAATGCAAAAATAGCTGAAGTCCAGAATCCACCTGTATTAAATCCATCTACAAAATGATCTACCACCAAGACCATCAATATATTGATAATCAATCCTATCAAACCAATTGTCAGCCAGTTCAACGGTGCGGTAATAGTTTTTAAAAACGCTCCCAATGTTGCATTTACGACAGCCAATACAACTGCTACTATCAATGCTCACATAAATCAATCAATTTGTACCCCAGGTACAATATACGCAGCAGCCAGTACCGCCACCGCCGAAAGCAATAAATGCACTATGAATTTCATGTCATGTTTATTAGGAGATAAAGTACGGGTATTGTAGAGTTTGAAAATAAGAAAGCAAGAAAAGAGTTGATTTTTTTAAATAAAAAAGAGCCTGTAAAACAGACTCTTCTAAGGATTAAATTTATTTCATTGCTGCTAGTAATGGTTCTACTTGACCATGTAAAATAACAGTAAGCGCAATAAGTGATACAAGAAGTAAACAGTAACGGATAAGCCATTTTCTTTTCACTTCTATAGATGGGTAGGGTCTTGGATCTGAAGGCACTTCAGTAAAATCTTCTCCCTTGTTCAAACGATTATAATATTCAGCATATCCTAATAACAATAGTACACCACCTATAGCGATATCTATCCAAAATTCTACTGTGAACCCAGGGCCAATAATATAACCGATAATCATCAATATAAAGATTATCAGCATATATCGAAAACGAATTTTGATATTCGATACAAAGTCATCAAGTGAGAGCATAAATATTATTAATAATCCTGGATGTTGCATCATATATAAAAGTACGCACAATAGCACTAGCCCAATCCACTTATACCATGATCCAACTGACTGTAGTATACGACCTCCATCTAAAGGTCTAATAGGTAGTAAATTAAAAAGATTAATATAAATACCTATATAACTTAAAATCAAAAGTAATTCAGGATGCCCTGGTATGATATACCATAAACCCCAGCATAATAAAGCTCCTAGTGAACCAATAAATGGCCCTCCAAATCCGATATATGACTCTTCATCTCTATCCTTCATTGGTGGCGAAAATATGACTGCTCCAAGCAATGGAATAAATATAGGCGCTTTTGTTTCATATCCTTTTCTTTTCATAGCCCATACATGACCCATTTCATGAATAAAGATAAGTACTACTAGACCTATACCAAACCATATTCCTAATCTCCAACCATATACTATTGCCGACAAAAGCATAGTAAAAACTGTAACCAAATATTTGGCTGATTTTGCGACTTTCAATACCTTAAACGCTTTTATGATCTTACTAGATTTTAGCATAATACCCATAAGAGTTTTTAATGGCATTTTTTTCTTTTTTTCCATATGTATATTAAATTTTAATGTTCGACAATGCTCAGATTATACAAATATATCAAAGGATTACAATACATATTGACTTATAATAATTTTTACATAAAATTAGAATCTAATATAAAATTCAGAATATATGAAAAAACAAACCATTATTGATAGCTTCAAAGGTATAGCTATCGGTGACGCCTTTGGCGTCGGAATAGAATTTAAATCACGGTTATGGATGCCTGACAACGTCCATTTCGATACCTACGTCAATGTATGGAAAGGTGGGCAAAACAATATTACTCCAGGCACGTATTCTGATGACACAGAACATTCAATAGGTGTGATTAGAGCTTTATTAAGCAATGAACCTTTTTCGACAGATCTTTTGCTTCGTATGTTCAAAAATGAATATGAGAGTGATAAGATGTTTAAAGGATTTCCACGTGATGGACATGGATCGATAGAAGACTGGTACAAAGGTATCAAAACTATTGATGAAGTCCGTGCTGCTCAAGCCAGTCGTGAAGATCCAGGAAATGCTCCTGTGATGCGTGCTCTTCCACTCTGATATATAGAAAAAGAGCAAGTAGAAAACTATGCATGTATCAACGCTGATGCTACTCACCCAAATGAAATGGGAAGAAAAGCAAGTTTACTAACAGTACTAACAGCGTGGCATTTCCTCAGAGAAGACGGTGATCGAAGTGATCTCATATCTTTTTTACAAGCATACATAGGTATGATAGACGTCAAAGAGATGCTTGATAAAATTGATACACTTCCACCACCTGATCAATTGACTGAACATAACTATCTTTTCCTCCATGGACCACAGCCACTCCCGTATATAAAATGGGATACAAACATCTATGGCTTACCATGTGCTGCCATGAAAACAGCACTCAATGTTGTATATGTACTTAAACATAGTACAAACGCTTTTGAAGCATTACAACATGCTATCAATATGGGTGGTGATGTCGATTCTCTTGCTGCTGTCTGTACAGGTATTGCAGGCGGTAAATACGGACTTGATAACTTACCAGCATTTATGTTGGAACAAACTGAAGGTCTAACAAGATTAGAAAGACTTGGAGAAGAAGTGTATAAAAAATTCTTTTCATAGTATTTAATAAAAACTCGCAGTTTTATGCTGTGAGTTTTTTTATTACAAAAATTTACTTCAATAAAAAAAAGGGTATTTCAACCCCTGAATTATCGTTTATTTATGCGGTTTTTAGCGAATCTAAGAAGCCTAATTCTTGTTTGGTGAACAGTCTAGGGAAGATTTTGAACAACTCTCCTGAAGTTTTTCCTACTCTGATACAAAGAGCTTCCCATAATCATATTCATGCTATCACGCATTTTTGCCTATCTAACTCACCTACTATAGTTACTTTTACCAAATCACTTTCACAACAACAACTGAGGTACTATAGCAGGCCTTTTATATAATAAGATATAGGGGGTTGAACAGAGAGGATATTAATATTGAGTATATTTGCTTTTTGAAATAAAATCTATAAATTGACAATGAAAATAATTAATTTTTTATAATAAAAGTTCATGAGCAAAATAGATAAGACCATTCAGGACATTGATAAAGTTATTTGTGATAACATTGAATCTTTACATAATTCTGATAGATGATTATTATCACAAAATATTTTAGCTCAACTTAGAAATTTTCTTGAACATATTTTTCTAAAGTTTTATATTGATCATATTGGTCAAGAATTAGATAATAACTATAGTAATTTACAAAGCGCTAAATCATATGTTTTTAGAGATGAATGAAAATATAGATTATTTCAAAAATTTTATGAATGATTAAAAATTTCTGCATCTCATTATACTTTAGATAAAGAGGGTTCAGAAAGATTAATGTTAAAATATTTATTATATTTATATAAAATTAAGAAATTTTTAAATGATAAATATAGTTTAGTTCTTCTTCACAATATAGAAAAATTTCCTACTGACATAAATTCTTCAAATAGAGAATATTATAAAAAGATTATAGAAAAGATTAATAGATGATGACATAAAGAAATTGATTATGACTTAAGTAAAGAAAGATATAATATTCAAAAAATAAAGCCACTTTTTATATGATCTGAAGTTTATTACGAAGTAACTTTTACAAGAGCAGATGATAAAAACAGTAAATTTGATAGAATAATAGCTTTTACAAAATCAGATATTTTACATAACTATGCAGTTAAATTTAAAGTAAGAAAAGATTCAATTGAATTATTATGAAAGCTACTACCTATCAATATCATTGAGTCTTGGGAAGTTTCAATTAGACCATGCGAATTTGATAACTTTATCAAAATTTTTGGTACAAGTAAAGAAGTATGAAGAAATAAAGAAGTTGTAGAACTAATGTCTTTTTTAACTAAATACAAATTAACTTTGGTTGACATAATAAACTTTACAGAAGACAAATATAATAAGATAAAAAAAATAATAACTAAAGGCGTACAAGTAAATCATTTTTTCAATATTTTAGATAATGTTTATGAAATCACAAAAAACAATAAGCCATGAACAAATATACTAAAGTACTTGCTATTTAGTTTAAATAACAGAATTATAAGGTCACAATATAATGTTCATTCTTGTGATAAACTTTCTAATTTATGTTTAAATTATTGAGTTATTCCATTTGATACAATGCCATTTTGTAGCTGATTAATAGAACACAATCCTAAAACTTTAGATTTATTTGATTGTTTAAGTACATCAAATAGAGAACATGAATTTTTAGCAAGATTCATAAATAATAATATTGAACAAAATTGAGAACTATTTACTATAGTAGAAAATCCTGAAGAGAAAGCAAATATTGAATCTCTTATAACAATATATAATAATAAATTATATCTACCTAAACATTGAAATAGATTGATAGAAATATTTTATAATAA
>CAXYYI010000050.1:0-6147 GCA_964293055.1 uncultured bacterium
TCCAAATATTACGACACTATGAGTGATAGCGGGAATGATGAACTTTATCCCATATATCGGGCCATTAATCTGAATGATTATTGCTGTGCTTGTTGCACTTGTAGCATGATGATGGAAGGCATGAGTATTGGTTTTGGCAATTTATGTGCTTGTAAATCAATCAGAAAATAACATTTTGACTCCAATTATTATGAATAAAACGTTGTGAGTAAGTGCATTGCTAATCTTTATTTGTATGTTGCTGTGAGGATTGGTATTTGGATTTATTGGAGTGCTTTTAGCAGTACCTATTGCTGTGATTTTGACGATGGCATTTGATCCGCATGAAGAAGAGCATAAGGCATAGTGCTGATTTGATAGAGAGGTGTTATATATTACTATGTTTCTCGAGAATTTCATTTTTTGAACGTTTTATATATGCAAGCTGGTAAAATACATATTTGAGTAGTGACATGACATATTGAACATTTGTACCTCTTCTGTTTTTTACAGAAGTACGAGTTTTCATATAGTGTTTTTTATGATCAGGAATGAGGTGATTGGTTTGATAAACCGCTTACATATACAGTACAGAGAGCATCACATATGCTTGATGTTGCATTACGTAGTGGTGTTACTCATGTGATTTTACCACCATTGCTAGAATTATACTTTCTCCAAGACGAAGCATTGAATAAAAAATACTGATCTATAATTATGCCATTGTATACGACATATGTACTGCAGTACTGTTTGCCATATTCTTTTGTTGGTAAGATATGATGTATATGAGATTGGCTAGATGAGAATCAACAAACTCTCTGGAAAACCCTATGTGCGAAGCACATATTGACACCTAAACAAGAGCAAATAAAGCTGTTTCAGCAACCTTTACAGTTCTGGTCTAAAAAAGTTTCTTTACGAAAACATTTTCTTGTATCGCTTGGACGAAAAAACTGGATGATGCACAATGTTGTGAAGCATGACTTACGTCATTTTTGCGATGCGTGAGTGGATACATTATTACCATTGCACTATGGATATTTTGCATATGATGTGACCATTGCTAAATTTTTTCGCACTAAAAAAATCCGTTGGCATAGACTAGAACAGGTTGAAAAAAGTTTTTGTGATTTGATTGGTAGTATAGAAAATACTGGGAAGTATCAAGTTGCTGTCCATTATACTGGTACAGTAGACCATCTTCTTCAAGAGAAAAAACGAATATGGTTGTTACAAAGAGGAAAACAAATACAAATAGATATGCATCATATCACATTATAATTGTTTTATCTGTTAGCTTTTGTGGCTATGCGTATAGTTGTCGTTAATAATCATACAACACATCTTCATAGTATCAAACAACTATTTTCACCAAATGATACTTTGGACTATATATCATATACACAAGTTTGATGATATGATTTTGGATGAGCTGATTGTATTGTTTTGACTGGATCAAGTAATCATCCATATTATTCTAGTACATTCGCAAAAGAGATTCAAATACTTCACTATACAATGTTACCTATTATTGGAATTTGTGTTGGATGTGAGTTGTTAGTGGAAGCTTTTGGTGGTGTAATGCATAAACAAATAGAACGTATACAATGAGATTTACAAATCTATGTCACAGGAAGTGCAAAGCAGTATACTGTTCATGAGGCCCATAGATATAGTGTAATTTGACTATCGGAACATCTGGATTGAGTTGCAAAATCAGATTATGGATATGAGATTATCAAACATAAGACCAAACCAATTGTATGATTTCAATTTCACCCAGAAGTTATGAGTCTATCAAAAGATGGATACTATCTTTTTCAAGAGTATACAAAATCTCTTCTAGAGAAACCAAAAATTTATATTCACCATAATGATTGATTTGATGATGGAAACCACTATGCATTTATGAGCCATAGACTCAATACACAACAATAAACCAATAGTTATTTTGGAGAATATTCGTAGTTGTTACAATGTAGGGAATATTATTCGTACGGCAGATGCACTTGGTTGGTCTGTCTATATTGCATGATATACGCCATCACCACATACGCAACCCAAAGTAAAAAAAACTCCCTTGGGTGCAGAGGAGTCAGTACTTGTGCGTGATTTTCTGACAACAGCGGAGGCAATTGATAGTTGTCGTACTGATGGCTATACAGTAATCGCTGCAGAAGTAACAGATGATGCTTTGTCGCTTGGAAATATGGAGAAGTTAGAAAATGTGAAACAACGAGCAGTTGTCTTGTGAAACGAGGTTGTCTGAGTTGAACCAGAAACATTGGCATCTGTCGATGCCGTGGTGAAAATCCCAATGCGTGGTGCAAAAGAATCGCTGAATGTATGACAAACTGCTGCAATTTTTATGTGGGAGTTGGGGGTATAGATTAAACTTATTTTATAAAGATGGGTAATATGGTATTTTATTATAAAGTATTGACAAATATATTTATATATTTATAATACTATATCAAGTAAAATGTTAAAATAAATATAATAAATTATGAAAAAAATGATTAAAAATATGCTTTTTTTAAGCATTTTGGCACTTTTAGCTTCAGTAGCAAGCATTTGGGCAATTGTGGAGTTTATACTGTATCTTGTAAAAGATGATCCATTTAATTGGTGGTCGGTTATAAGTGTAGCAGTCTTATATGTTCTTATAATTGTATTGCAGATGATGAATGTGAAAGAAATAATGAAAGAGCCATTCTAACTGACGAGTTTATCTCATAAAAAAGCGCACCGATAGGTGTGCTTTTCTTTTTTTGTGCAATAAAATAAGATTTTTTTCTATGATTTTTTACAATCCCTCAATCATCATAAGTAAATCATTTTCTAGTTGTTTGTCGTGGCGGAGTTGTTTTTCGAAAGTGTCTGTTGCATAGATAACTGTGGCATGATTGCGGCCTCCGAAGTAGTCACCAATTTTCTCAAGTGTTCGGTCGAAGTATTTTTTTGCGATGAACATAAGCATTTGGCGAGCTTGTGAGATCTCTTTTTTTCTACTGTCTCACTTGATATCGCTTGCTCAGATATTGTAGTAAAGTGCTACTTTTTCGACAATTTGCGCAAAATGACTAACGCTTCTATTATTGATTGGTTGTGTAGAAGTAGTCATTTGTTTTCCATCAGAATCTGTGTTATATCCAAGTGTTTTGAGTGCAGAACGAACATCATCTATTTCAAGTTCTTTATTCATAAGTGTCTTTCTTGAAACCAAGATATTGAGTACTCATTCAAGTTCTCTGACGTTTGTTGTGATAGATTGAGCGATCAGACTCAATGATTCTGTATCAAGATCACAATCTTTTTGCATACATTTTGCTTTGAGAATAGCAACTCTTGTTTCAAATTTTGGTGACTGAATATCGCAGACAACTCAGTATGCAAAACGAGTTCTTAATCTTTCTTCAAGAAGTTTGAGCTCTCTTGGAGGGCGATCAGATGTGAGGATAATTTGTTTCTTCTTTGCGTGAAAATCATTGAAGATATTGTGGAAAATTTCTTGTGTTTTCTCTTTTTCAGCAAGAAATTGTACATCGTCCAACATAAGAACATCAACATTATCTAGTTTATTGATTAGATCATGAAGTTTATTTTTTTTAATTGATTCAATGACTTCATCAAGAAACTTACTTGTCGGAAGATATGTCACCACTTTTTCTGGGTGTTGTTGCATGATATGATTTCCTATTGCTTGCATAAGATGTGTCTTTCCAAGCCCAACTCATCCATAGATGAAAAGAGGATTATAGACAACTCCAGGTTTTTCAGAAACTGCATGTGATGCGTTGAATGCTAACATACTATTGTCACCAACAATATAGTTATCAAATGTAAATTTTGCATCAAATACAATTCCAATTTGATCTGCAAATTGTTTCTTCGTTTTGGTATCAAGTCTCAAATCACCAGTTGTTGTTTCTTTGATAGAAAGAAGTTTTTTGAGGTCAATAATCAGATCATGTTTCCCATTTTGGAATGGTTCATACATCTGAATTGATAACTTATATTGAGGATTATAGACTTCTTCTAGTGATGTTTGCAGTGCTTTAAGGAGAAATTTTTTCACTTGCGAATGTACGAATTCATTTGGTACACCTACATAAACTGTCGCTGCTTTTTCATCAATACCTAAGATTCCACATTTTGTCAGGAAAGATGCAAGCTTTTTGGGGTCATGGGTTTGAGCACAATGTGTGATGATTTTTTCTCGGTGCGTGCGAAGATACTCCTTTTTCTCATCATCATATGGTGTGATCATATCCAATAATACCATGCCGCTTTGCTTCTTGAGGAATAAATAATACTGTAAATGATATTTAATCCCTCAGAGTTTTCAACACTAAAGAAAGTTTTTTTAGTAATATTATTATTGTCATATTTCTTTTATTTGTTGTTTTGTATTTCTTTTGATATTTTTTATTATTGTTTACATAAATATATAATATTATGATACAACAAGACCAAGTCATTGAAAGAGTCGATGTGAAGTTTTTTTTCCAAAGAATATGGTTTGAAATCTTTATTCTGCCTAGAAAAATAGCACATTTTGAAAAAGCTAATCCTTCAAAAAAAGTCTGTTACACAACAAGAAGACTATATGAAGAGAGAGGAGTACGGTATAAATTATACTGGCAAGAAAAATAAATAAAGAGAGGATGTATGCCTCTCTTTTTTTTATTTATACTTATATCTTAGATTATATGCTACTATAATATCTATTATTTCATAAACTCCTCACACTCTTTTTCTAGTTCTTCACATTTTGTAACCCATGATTGTTCTCCATCTCATCTAGCTACCATAGCGCTATATTCATCTTTTCTTCTACGAATTTCTTCCAGTGATGCTTGAGAACATATTGTGTCGTCGGTAATACAAAATCATGCTGTATTGATACCCATATCGGTTGGTGATTTATAGTGGTTTGTATAGTTATCCGCTGGTAAAAATGCGTCTGCAAGACGCTTTACAATATCAAATGCCTCTACATCTCTATTGTAATTTACCGCATCGATACCATACGCAGCTTTGTGATGGGTATCAATCATATTGTAATCTTCTATGTCTGCAGTAGCTGCTTCATACGCAAGATTGATTGGGTGTTTGAGAGCTATATTCCAAATTGGAAATGTTTCATATTTTGCATATCATGAATCTTTGTTTTGTGTGTGCTCATGGTAGATTTGTCCAAGACAAGTCGACATTTTTCCGCTATTTGATGCCGCACCTGTAACAAGAACAAGCTGTGCTTGTACAGGAAGATATTCATCGTATCAGTATCAATCATTGCTCAAGATATTGTCTGTATCATGTGGATATCATGGGATCATATATCTTTTGTATGTTTGATATCATTGTGCTTGTAATGTTGTAAGAAATGTATCAACGTGTTGCATGTATGTAGTTTGTTCAGCTGATTGTTCTCCTTGCGAATGAGGACACTTATTACAAGCAATATATGGTTTTTTTCCTACTTTTGTAAAAATATCATGAATCATTTGTGTCACGTATGTCGTGTAATCTATATCGTCTTTTGCTAGTTGTCTATTGTCTACTATATCATCATAATTGATACAAAAGATAATATCCATTGTGTCAAAAAGAGATGCAAAAATTTTCTCTTTTGATGCTGGATCAAATCATGGAAGTACTCTTGATGCATGTCCATCATACAGAAATTTTCCTCATACTTCTAAGTATAGTCTATGCTGAAAATGACTCATTCTTTCTAAAATTGCCTCTTTTTGTTTTGTGATATATCACATTCAGTTAAATCCTAGCATAGAACGTATAATAAATAGGTAAAAAATATCTTTTTTAGATTATATTTGATATCTGACTTTTTGCTACTTTTTATTTCATAGAGAGAGTGTAGATAATGAAAATAAATTGACTTTATTGTTATAATTGCTGCAATGAAGGTTATATCATATACAAACTATCTTGATTTTTAGAGTAGCATCCATATATTTTAGGTGCTATTTTGTTTCTTATTATTTAAAAGACATATGTTTGATTTTGATCCACAAAAGAATTATTACGATATATTAGGGGTATCTGAGGATGCGTCTGAAGATGAAATTAAAAAAGCATTCCGTAAACAAGCAATGCAGCATCATCCAGATAAATGAGGTGATCAAGAAAAATTTAAAA
>CAXYYI010000051.1:0-6042 GCA_964293055.1 uncultured bacterium
AGTATTTTGACAGAATAGATGCCCATGTGGTGGTTTTGCTTTTTCGTAAAGCAACTTATCACCGATACCATGTTGTTTCATAAGATATCACTCCTGTACAAGTTCTGTGAGATTACGATATACGGTCCCAAGTCCTATAAAAAGACTATGTTTTCTAATTTCTTTGAGGACTTCCTCTGCTGTTCGATGACCTGTTTCACAGATAGTCATAATTTCTCTTTTATAACGACTGACATTTGCCATGGAAGTATGTTATGAAAAAATAAGAGTATTATATAACTTATATAAATATACTAATTATTAAATCAAACCTTGTTTTCTTGCCAATGCTCTTGCAGAGTCTGTGAGATATTTCTTTCTCATACGAATATTTTTTGGAGTAATTTCTACAAGTTCATCTGGTCCGATATATCCAAGCGCATCTTCAAGTGTCAGATGAACAATAGGATCCAAACGCATAGCTTCATCATTTCCTGAATTACGAACGTTTGTCAGTTGTTTATTTACTGTTAGATTAACAACAAGATCTCAACCTTTCAAGTGTTCTCCAACAATCATACCTTCATAGATTTGTTGTGCTGGATCAACAAAGATTGGTCCACGGTCTTGTAGTTTATAAATTGAATAATTCATCACTCATCCAGTATTTCCTGAAATCATTGATCCAACTTGTCTTTTTGCAATCTCACCTTTGTATGTGTCATAACGAGAGAATGATGAGTAGACAATTCCTTCACCTTTTGTCATCAGAATAAAGTCTGATCTAAATCCAAGCAATCCTCTTGTTGGGATTTCAAATTCTATTGTTGTAAGACCGTTTTCTGAGTTCATAGATTGCATCATACCTTTACGGTTTGCAACAGCTTCAATTACTGTTCCTGAAAGGTGATCTTCAACACTAATAATCAATTGTTCTACTGGTTCTAGTTTTTGCCCATCTTCTTCTTTCAAGATCACTTGTGGAGGTCCAACTTGTAACTCCCACCCTTCACGACGAATTGTTTCGATCAATACTGATAGATGTAGCTCTCCTCTTCCAGACACAATAATACGCCCATCTACATTTTCTACTTTCAATCCTACATTTGTTTCAAGTTCTTTATCCAATCTTTCTTGAAGATTTCTTGTTGTCATATATTTTCCTTCTTTTCCAGCAAATGGTGAATCATTTACCAAAAACTCCATACGAAGTGTTGGCTCATCAATTGAGATACTAGGCAATGCTTCAATCTCTCATACACCGATTGTTTCTCATACAAAAATATTTGGTATACCAGCAATTGTCACGATATCTCCACATTTTGCTTCATCAACTTCTACTCTTTGGAGGCCTAGTGTGGTAAAGATCTTTGTAATTTTTCCTGTTCTTCTTGTCACTCAGTCATTTTCAACAATGCTTACTTGTTGTCCTGCTTTTGCTGTACCTTCATACACACGCCCTACTCCAAGTCTTCCTAAGTAATCATCATATGCCAAGTTTGCAATTTGCATACGGAATGATTTTTCTGGATAATTTGGCGCTTCAGGTACGTACTCCATAATTGCTTCGAATAATGGCGTAAGATCTAACCCTGCAGCGTCAGCTGCATCAACTCATTGTTGATTACCATTCGGCAATTGTTTCATTGCAAATCAGTTTTTTGCAGATGCATAGATAACTGGAAATTCTGCTTGCTCATCAGTTGCACCAAGTTGGATAAATAGATCAAACAATGCGTCAATCACATATGCAGGTCTAGCAGTAGGCTTATCGATTTTATTGAGAACAACAATCGGTTTAAGTCCCAATTCAAGTGACTTCTTAAGAACAAACTTCGTTTGTGGCATCGGTCCTTCATATGCATCCACAACAAGAATAACACAGTCTACCATACGCAAAACACGTTCTACCTCTGACCCAAAATCAGCATGGCCTGGAGTATCAATAATATTGATCGTATCATTACCATCATTGTACTTGATAGAAGTGTTTTTTGCATAAATAGTAATACCTCTTTCGCGTTCTTGATCATTGTTATCCATCACCAAGTCTGCACCTTCAAGGTGTTTCATTGTTCCAGATTGCGTCAATAATTGATCAACAAGTGTCGTCTTTCCATGATCTACATGGGCAATAATTGCAATATTTCTAATAGCCATTCAAAATGTATTATATATATGAAAGAAAAAGCCACTCTCACGAGGGCATTTTGTAACCAAAACTATGATTAGTTTGAGTATAATTATTTCAGAGTGAAAAGCTAGGGAGAGTTTGGTGCAGAATTCTTTTTTGTATTTACCATCTGCATATGATTGTCGTCAAATTTTCCTTCTTTATAGTATGTTTCTAAATTTCATCTTACTAAGGATGAAAAATCAATAAATGGAGTACTAGCATTTGTTGGAATTATAATATTTTCTTTTGAAGTCTGTAAATTCTTTAAAAATGTTTGTATTTTTTCATGAGTAACTCGTAAAAAAGGACTATCAATTGTAAATGGTTCATGATTAATCATCACACCATGTTCATAAATAGAGACTGAATGTCATGCTCTATATGCTAGTATATTTTCAGCATTTTTTTTATAATTTTCAAAATTAAATGCTTTCAATCTTGCAAGTACCCTTTTTGTGAATCATAATTTCATCCAATTTAATTGGATATGAGAATCATAGGTGTATCGAGCAAATTTATCATACTTACTAAATTCCTCATCAGAATATATCTTATACTGATTATTTCGATTTTTATCTTTTCTATATAATCATTTTAAATACATATCAAATTGTTTTTTTTCTTCAGATAATTGCTCTAATTTATTTTTTAAATTTAGCACTGCTGTCATATTGTGTTCTAAACCAATTTCTCATCACGCATACTGGTTTTTTTCTAAAAAAGCTTTATATTTTTCAAAATATGAAAAAAGGAATACTATTTCTTGCTCCGTAGGATTTATCTGATCAATGGTAAATCCTATTTTCGTATGCAAGTTTTGTACATTTTGTGAACTAATATGACTTGTCATATATTCTATTTGTTCTATAAACTTTTTTGTCTCTTCTTCTATATTTTGGATATGTGTATCAGAAATTCTTCAAAAAAACATACTCATTCTTTGTAAATTTTCAGTAGCAATAGGCATAATTGGTTCTACAATTTTTCATGTCATAGGAAAAGTATATTCAAACGTCCATGGAGTACCATGACTAAGAAATACTTCTTGTACCTGTTCTAATGTTTTTCTGATATTATATCATGCTTTGTTTGTTAATAATTTATCTCACGTCATATTACATCAAGCGCACTCCATACCGCATGTATTTCATCATGGGTAGATTTCTACTACATTTACCATAAAAATATATGAAAAAATGAATATATATAATTCATATTATATACATCTTATCATAATATGTCAATTAATTATATTATAAATTTTATATTCAAATCAATACAGCTAAAAGAACCTATCTTATATCTCATAGTAGTGAAATGCGAATTTCTAATAAAAAAATACATAGAGAAAACTCTATGTACCAATTCACTACCATGGTGGTGCTGTATTTACTCATCAAAATGGTTCTGTCTTAGTTATTTGACATCTTGAACATTTATAGTATACTATGCCCCACCAAATATCAATATTACTTCCAGTTTCACACCAATCATGATTACAATTTTTCTGTAGTTGTAATCTAAGATGTTCCACATTTTTTTCTGCATCTTTTATTCTCTGTGGGAGAGTAAGTTCGTCTTTTTTTTCTTGATTTTGTTTTTGAGTTTCTAGTTTTTGTAACTCATTTTTTACATCCTGGATCTGTTGATCAATATTTTTTGTTTTCATAATATGATATATTTTATATTTTGATAAATATTTTATATAAAAGATAAATACTCGCGCAATAGATAATGTATATATTGACACTAAGTATAAGATTCATATTATTATATCATAGGGTTTTAGACTTTTTGATGCACTATGTATAAAGTATTATTAGTAGCAGATATAATTGTATATAAGATTATTGAAAAAAAACTATGTGTTCTCATAGTACAAAGAAATAAAACACCATATAGAGGGAAATGGTGTTTACCCGGCTGATTTTTATTAGAATGAGAAACCATAGAACAAACAGCTAGAAGGATTTTACAGTGAGAAACTGGTATTACACAAGCATTTCTTGAACAATTTCATGTATACTCACAACTCAATAGAGATCCAAGATGGAGAGCAATAGGGATTTCATTTTTAGGTATTCTTACAATAGATCAAAAAATAGTTGCATGACCAGAACAAGATATGGCATTTTTTTGTCCTATTAGTGAATTACCAAAATTAGCATTTGATCATAGTAATGTTTTAAAAGATACATATAAGAAACTTATAAAAAATATAGAAAGTGGTATGTATGTTAAAAATTTTCTCCCCAAGTATTTTACACTTCACAATCTTCAAATGATTTATGAGATTATTCTACAACGTCATTTTGATAAAAGAAATTTTCGTAGAATGATTGATAAAAATCATACTATAAAACCTACCAAATACAAAGAAAAAAATGTATCTCATAGACCAGCGACATTATATACATGGCAAACATAACTTCTCATACTCTTTTAGCATTCTAAGGCGGTGGGCTTCTCACTCATCATTACTTTTTTAAATTTCCTATTGCTTTGATATACTCTTCACCTCCTCATATCTAAAACAATCCACAAAATGATCATTTACAATACCAATTGCCTGTAGGTGGGCATAGATAGTTGTTGAACCAACAAATGCAAATCAGCGTTTCTTGAGGTCTTTTGCCACACGATCAGAAAGTGTTGTAGTTGATGTATAGTCACTCATAGATGTTAGATGACTATCAATCACTTTACCATCCACAAATCACCAGATATATGTGTCAAATGATCCAAACTCTTCTTGGACACGGAGAAATGATTGTGCATTTGTAATAGCTGCTTTGATCTTTGCACGGTTACGGATAATACCTGCATCTTGCATCAATTCCTCTACTTTTGCCTCATCAAACTTGGAAACTTTTTTAGGATCAAATTGAGCAAATGCTTTGCGATAGTTTTCACGACGTTGCAAAATTGTCCACCAAGATAGTCCTGCTTGCATAGTCTCTAGCAACAGCATTTCAAAATGCTTTGACTCATCATGCATCGGTACTCATCGCTCCTCATCATGATAACGAATATAATCTGGATGTCTAAGACATCGAGAACAACGGTGTTTTTCCATATTTATGCTATCATAACTTGTAAACTTAGCATCAAGATAATACTCACTGTCGCTATAACACCTACCCATGCTGGATCTGTTCACTCGTAACTATCTGCTGTGATTTCACCGAAACACATCCACAACATACATCATGCCGCAAAGCCTAATCACCATGGTACAAGTGGTTGAAAAGCATCTACAAAGTAGAATGCAATTGGTGCAAAAAGTGGTTGTGGTAGTGACGTTGCAATACTTCGTAATGCGGCTTTCCACCAGGGTGTACCATTGGGTACCATTTGGAGACTAATTGCTAGTCACTCAGGAATATTTTGTAATGCCATGACAATCAGAACAAATATTCACAATGCATGTCATGCTCATCGTGCAACTCACATAGCAATTCACTCTGCTCATGAATGAAGTGTCATTACAATAATCAACATCAATGCACGCGTCCATGATTTTACAACATGTGACTGTTTTTTTTCATGTTCATATTTTTCAGTCAAACGATGTGTAATAAGTATGAACAACAGTCATATTACAACTCATCATATCACCATAGCAGCTTGTGTATGACTACCTGGATTGAGGAATAATCACTGATAAATAAGATCAAAACTTGCTGCAATCATCATAGAACTCGCAAGAGCATTTGCATAGCCAATCCATCTTTTATCTATATTTTTCTTCCAGATAAATGGAACTGCACCTAGTCCACATGCAATTGCTGTACCCAATGATGCCAATGTAATAAATCGTATAGAATTCATAAGGATTTTGGAGAATAAAATTATTTTTAGATATGACCTATATTATATTATGATAT
>CAXYYI010000052.1:0-6036 GCA_964293055.1 uncultured bacterium
CAACATCATGTAACAACGCAGCAATCACTTGTTCCAAAGAAATCGTCGGAAACTCACTAATAAGAATTGTGGCAACAGATTTGATATGATTAAAATATCTTTCTCCTCATAATCTTTTTTGTTGTCTATGAGCCATTTTAGCAAGTTCATATGCCAAATTTATTGCTCCCATTTTTTCAATTTGTTCTTCTGCAGAAAGTTTAGCAAAATTCTTATTTTTTGCTACAAGTTGAGAGTAAGCTTCTTTGTATAATTTTTCATTACCTCTTCTTGGCTCATTAAATATATTATTAGAAATTTTTACATTGAGATTTTTGGCCGTATTATCAGCTACATTCTTGTTTTTTTCTGTCATACTGGATCAATTAACAGATAAAATACCTATATTCACATTGTATATACCAAGCAGATAAATACAATAGATTTATGACATACTTCCAAACAAAACTTCGTCCTGAGGACTTTATAGTAACAGAAATACTTGCTGAAGAGCCAGATGGTTACTGAGATTTTCATTATATTCTCTTAGAGAAAAAATGACTTACTACGTTTTTATTGCTTGATCTATTGATCAAGGATTTTGCGTTGAATAAAAATATGGTTGGTATTGCTGGTCTCAAAGATAAACATGCAATTACACGCCAACGAATTAGTATTTCTAAACGTGATGTTGCTAAAAACTGTGGTGGAATCAATACATTGCTTGCGTGGATGCGTAAAAAAGGGAGAGTAGTGACTGCTACATATGGTGACCATATGCTCAAACTTGGTGAAAATGCTGGTAATCAGTTTACTATCAAACTTGTTCCACAAAAACCTATTACAGAAAAGGTGAAACAGGCTATTGAGCAGATTTTGACAGAACTCGCCAAAAGAGGAGTGCCAAATTATTTTGGTGAACAACGTTTTGGACATGGTGGTACAAACCGAAAGATTGGTCATGAACTTCTTGCTGGTACAATCCGTAATATCAAATGAGATAAAAATACACTAGCTGAAAAACGTTTCAAAGTACAGGCTTTTGCAAGTTATGTATTCAATGTCTATCTTGAAGAAAGAGTAAAAAAATGATTATTATATAAAACTATTCCGTGAGATATTTTCATCAAAAATACAACTATTGTGACATGACCTGTTCCATGAGATGATCTTGCGCTTGCAGCGCAAGATGCTGCGACTCTAGAGCAAGCTGTCTTTGCAAAAGCCGGTTTGTCGCAGCAGTTGTTGCATCGTTTCAAACCATTTGGTTTGTATGGTATTCGTCGTCCTATATTACTTTTTCCACAGAATCTTACCTATAAACGATGAGCACAAGCGGTTTTGACGCTATCATTCTCATTACCATCAGGTGCATACGCCACGGTTCTGATCGATCAATTAGAAAAACAATTAGCACATATTTTTGGAACGACAAAAAATACAGTTTCAAAAGATGCTTCTCATAAAGAAAGATGAGAAAAAAATGCTGATAAAAATGCTGATAAAAATGAATACTCAAAACAATGAGCAACGTATAATAATAAAAATAATGATGATTGATATATAGCCAGAAAAGGTCTTAGTAATCGTAAAGATAGCACAAAATCTTTTCAAAATACCTGAAAAAAAGACGCAAAACCAGCAAAAACAATTGATCCAACAATCAATCCATATACTGGACAAAAATATAATCCACAAAAACTTGCTGAACGTAAAAAACAAGAAAAACGTCCACAAAAATGATTTATATGATCATCAGTGAATCCAAAAAAGTCTACAAAAAAATCAGATAAACCAGCAACTTGATCTTGATCAACAACTCAATCAAAAACTTCTTCTAGTAAACCAGCTAGTAAGTCAATCAATAAATCATCATCAAAATCTTCAGCTGTAAAACCAGCTCGTGCAAATTCTCAATCGTCTCGTAGATCTAGTACGACCAGAACTCGTTAATTTATATATGTATTGTAGTACAATATGATTCAATCTATAATTGATTTCTTACTTAATTTAGTGCAAACAATTGGGTATCCAGGTGTTGCTTTATCGATGTTTATTGAAAGTTTTTTTGCTCCAATACCATCTGAAGCGATTATGCCTATGGCATGATTTTTGGCTTCTACATGAGTTATGAAAGTTTGGATTCTTGCAATTGTATGATGAGTTGCCAGTTATCTTGGAACACTGCCATTTTATTTTTTGGGATACTGGGGAAATAGGCAAAAAATTAATCAATGGTTAGCTAAGTATGGTAAATGGTTATTTATCAAACCAGATGAAGTTGATACAGCGTTTTCATGGTTTGAAAAATATGGTAAGTGATTTGTCTTTTTTGGTCGTTTAGTACCAATTGTTCGTACGGTTATTTCATTCCCAGCATGATGTGTAAAAATGCCATTTGTACCATTTAGTATTCTGACGCTTGTATGATCAACGTTATGGAGTCTTATATTAGCTACAGCCTGATATTATCTAGGTGAAAATTGGTCTAAAGTAGGATGATTTTTCTGACAATATGAACATGTTGTACTTGGTGTATGAATTGTTTGTTTTGTTGCTTATATCGTATATTTATTCTCAAATCGTCAAAAAAATAAATAGATGCCGTGAAAGATTGAAGGGGTAGTATGTGTATAAGAGAATTGTTGAAAACTTTTGTATGAATTATAAGTATAGAGTAGTTAATGAGTACTGTGAGCTATAATTACTTTGCATGTTTGGATAAATTCTTTCTCATCAAGAATATTTTTCATCTTATTGATAAGTGTACAACATAGTACACAATTGTTTTTTGTATATCATAGAGCATTGTCTTTTCTGTCTATAGATACTTGGTATTTTACTCTTTCAGAAAAAGTGTCATTTTTGTAGCCTATGAACTCATATTCCATGGTATATCAAGAATAATAACATAGACCATCTTGATTTTCTCGCATCGCAATAATATCGCTTTCTTTCAAAGTGTAATCTATACGACGTTGTTTTGCAGATTGTGATGATTGTTTGTATATAAGTTGTATAGCTCATTTTAATGTATTTCTTTGGCCTAAACGACTAAGATATATTCTATTTTTCTTGCATGTTTTGCACTCATAGAGCCAACGATATTTTCATACGAGATGATTATTCATGTATTGTACAACAAAATCCTTAGGTGGCTTATATATACCACATTTTGGACATATATAAGGTTCATCACTAGCTACAATAGATTCTCGTTTTTCCTTGTTTTTCAATGCGTCAAGATAGACTTGATCCTGATATGTTATAAGTTCTTTTTTTGGCTTTTTTGCGTAACCCATATAGATTTTGTTATTTGTTATATAAAATTTTTCTATCAAAAATTTATGTACATGTATATAAAAAATATAATAGACATAAACAGGTTATAAACATATAAACGCACAATTGCAACTAAAGTTGCACATTTTATTATATATAATTGCAACCTTCGACAAGATATATTGTGCAAACTAGAATACATTTATATTAATGTAAATGATCAAGAAAAAGAAGATATTAGAAAAATAGAATATAATTTACACAAATCAATGTTGTGAATTAAGACAGATCATGATTGAAAAAAATATGTAATAACATGACCAGAAGAAACAATATATCATAAAGACGGATCAATATCATTTAGATGTCTAATTGAGTATATTTAGAATCTTTAGTTGGAAATACTTTGTGATATAGAAATCAAGGTTTTCAGTCTCAAAATGTAAAGTCTTCTCATGGATATTGTTCTTTTACTTGTATTTCAACAAAATCTCTGTCGTATACAATACCTTCAGCTTCAAACTTATTACAATAATCATTAATACGCTCTTCAATAGATAATGTGTCCATCCTACTCTATCATAAAGTAAAAAAATATTATAAGACTATACTAACCTACATATATATTACAAGATTAACTCCCCCTACTCTCCTAGGGGTAGTTTTTTTGATATAAATGTAGAAGAATTAAACTTGGTATTGTTGGTATTTTTGGGAATTTATGGCTTTATAAATATGTTTTTTGAGAGTCTTATTGTAAAATATATAAAAAGCCTTTTATTGATTATGAATAATATGCACTATCAGTGTATATTTTATTTTTGTTATATTGTATGTCATGGATATTAAAAAATTAGCTTCTGTTTTGCCAGAAAAGGATGTTCCTGCAGAATATATGAGTAATTATATGAATATTAAACAGATTTTATCGACAAATTCTTTGAGTAAAAGAATGCAAGATGCAATTATTGATGATATAGAAGAAATTTTATCTGCTATAAATGCAAAAAAAATACAAGCTCTAAGAAGCGGTATAAGTTATAAAAGTCAGTCATACTCTACTGTATCGTATTCATCATCAGAGTCATCAGGAAGATCTTGATATAGTTCTTGAGAGTAATTTATATTTTCCTACTTGTTATTATGGTGTTCTTGCCTAAACATACAAATCAAAAACTATTTGCAAGTGAGTTAGAAAGCCGTGGCATCACAGTGAATACAATTAATTTTGATGTGGAAATTATACACTGTGATTATAAATGACATTCTGAAATCGTTGTTGATAGATACAGTACCTTGCATAAACATAACAATGTTTTGTTAGCAAGTGATAAATTTATGACAAAAAACTTGTTGCAATTTAATGGTATATGCGTGCCTGTATGAAATATATTTGATTATACACAAGTAGATGAGATTTTTGCTTATATAGACCATGATATTAAATATCCAGTTGTGATTAAGCCGAATTGGGGATCTCATGGAGATGATGTGTATATAAACATAAAAACGCAGCAAGAATGTAGGAACATATTATCAAAATATACAGATAGTACACATATGACGTGTTTAGTTGAACAATATGTGAGGTGAAAAGAATATAGAATTTTTATCACAGATAATAAAGAAATAGCTTGTGTATTACGTGAACCAGCTTCAATTTATTGAGACTGAATACATACTATCAAAGAGCTTATTGAGATAGTAAATCAGGAGAGACAATCTCGTATACAATATGCTCATTATCCAATTATACCTGATTATGAGTACCTATACTCTATCTGATATGAAGCGAATAGTATAATAGAAAATAATTGTATGTTATATGTTCGTTTGAATTCAAATATAGCAACATGATGAGATACATATGATGTTACAGAGCATATCCATCCAAATATAAAAGAAATAGCATATAAAACACTAAAAAGCTTCCCTTGAATGATGTACGCAGGTATAGATTTGATCACTGCTGATATATCTCAAGATCCTCATAAAAACTGATATAGTATCATAGAGGTAAATAGTAATCCATCTTTTTCAATACATATGTTGCCAAAATACTGAGAACCTCGTAACGTTGCAAAAATGATTGTAGATATGCTTTTCCCAGAGAGTAGAAAATAACCTAACTCCTCTCTTTTTATTCTTCTTTGGAAATATGATGAAAATTGTATTTATTAATCCACCAAATAGTCCTATTACAAATAGTGAAATTAGTATAGAACCAATTGATATTTTGCAATTAGCAACATATGCAAAAACAGTATGATATGATGTATTATTCTTAGATCTTGATAAAACAGATATATGAGATCGAAAAGACAATCTTCATATCTTTCTTGAGACTCATACCATAGATATTATGCTCTGTATTTTTGATTATCATATACCATTACATACAGAGCAAACCTTAGATAATATAATGTATATAGCACAATCTTGTCAGTCAAAAAATATAATTACTATGGTGTGATGAAAACTTGCAACATATATGCCACATAAAATGATTTTCCAATGATCACCGATTGATATAGCACTGAGATATGATATTGAAGAACCACTATCTTCGATGTTGCATATAGATTTGTCTCAATATGAATATTTAGAAAAAATTGATAATCTTGCTTTCTGGTATAATGAACATATGCATCTCACTCACTGTGAAAAAAAACTTTTTGATATTAGTATGTTGCCAATTCCAGATCGTGATTTGATTGATAGAAATCGTTATATTCCAGTAAGAACTATATTGTCCTCTCGTGGTTGTATGATGAA
>CAXYYI010000053.1:0-6031 GCA_964293055.1 uncultured bacterium
CATAGATGAATTTTGTTGTTTCGAAAATTGTTCCATCTGGCCAGAATGTTACTGGTGTTCCACTAACATCTGTCTCTCCTACTACTTCTGTATCCCCTTGTGGTACTCATTTTTTATATTGTTGTTCATAGACTTTACCATTTTTATTGACACGAGCAATAAGTTTATCAGAAAGCGCATTTACTACTGATGCACCTACACCATGCAATCATCCAGAAACTTTATAGACACCTTTTTCAAACTTTCCACCTGCATGCAAAACAGTAAACACTGTTTCAAGTGCTGATTTACCAGTTTTTGGATGTTTATCTACAGAAATACCACGACCATCATCGTGTACTGTTACAGAACCATCTTTATTTACAATAACAGTGATGTTTCTTGCAAAACCAGCCATAGCTTCATCCACTGAGTTGTCCATAATTTCCCATACAAGATGGTGTAATCATCTAATATCAGTTGAACCAATATACATACCTGGTCTTTGTCTCACAGGTTCTAGACCTTCAAGTACCTTAATCTGTGAGGCATCATAATCTTGTAATGCTTTTTTATCTGTCATTCGTTGTCCACAATATAAAATACACAATGGTACAATATATAGGAAAATAAAAAAAGATTGCAATGGTTTGTAAAATTACCTTATAATAACCACAATATAGTTTTTTAAAAGAAAAACGCACCAAAGGTGCGTCATTCATAGAAAACAGTCTATATATTATTTTTTTAGCTGAAATACATATTCATTTCTATCTAAAACAAATGGAATATTTTTATAAGCCGCATACAGTTTTTGAATAATATACGATCTTGTAAAAGATCATTGTAGATTTTTTGTATCAGCAAGTAATCATGCTTGTAAAGCATCATTTTGATATGGTACTCACCACGCATCACCATTTTCTTGAGCAATTTGACGAGTCAATAATCTCATCAAAATAGCAATTGTCTCTTCTTTACTCAAAAGATCAGTTGGTCTAAATTTTCATTCTCATCACTTAAATATTCCTAACTCATATGCTTGTTTAATATATGGTATAAGTGTAGGATCTGCTGTTGTTATATCTGAAAACACACTATCATTATACTGCAAATATGGACTTCTACACAAAATTTTTGTCGCAAATTGACTAAATAGTTTTGCAGCTTCTTCTCTTGTAACATAATCACGAGGTCTATATGATAGCGTATCTCAATATCTTGTAAGATCAAATAAACGCGCAAAGTATAAAGCTTCTTTATAATATGGTGACAATCATAATCCCTTTTCATACAATACAACATCAATATCAATTTTTGTACACATTTTTTCTATTGATGGATTCAGGATTTGTTCTGGATTAAATGTAATAACTGGTGACAATAATTCATTACTTCATCACTGTGTTGTTTGACTTGGTGATTGACTTGAAGATGGTATCAAAGAGATTTGATTAGCATGTGGCGTATTAATACTAGTTGCGCCTCATGCGCTATATCAAACAACACCAGTCGTTATAACTCACGTACTTATAATTCATGTATTAGTTGATCAAGAATTAGTATTACCTGTATACACTGATCATGTTGTAGATTCTTTTCACCCTCATCATCAGTTAGATGTTGTATGGATAATAATTGTTATTATTGTTTCTGCTCATAAATCATCACTTATTGCAACTTGCAGTGAATATGTATCAGCTATTTGAGGGAGTGGTTCTATAAGAATCAACTCTCCTGCCTTTGTTATTGCAAAACTATTATACGCTGTTGTAACCAAACTATATGATATATTAGAAGAATCAGCATCAGTTCAAGTGACAGTAAAAATAGCTGTACCTGTAGCACTATCTAGTGGAATAGTTATTTCAGCACCAGTTGCATATGGCGCATCATTTATACAATTCACATGCACAGCAACATCAGCAGTATTTAATTCATTTCCATTTTCATCAATCACATAATACTGAAATTTATCATCAGTTTCTTTTTCTCATACACAGTAATTTTCTTGTGGAATATATGTGAATTCTCATGTTTTTTCATCAAGTGATACACTTCAATATTCTGGCATAGTTCTTATAAGAAAAGCCTTCATATTTTTTGGGAGTACATCATTATCAGCTACATTTCATATCAATTCTTTATCTTCATCACCAACAAACATATCGTTTATTAATACAAATCAAGGACATGGTACTGAAATATTTACTCTTGCAAGATTATATGGTACTCATGTTTCTTTATCAGCAAAATAGTAGGTGAAATAATCTCATTGTTCAAAAGAACTATTATCATATCATCCATCTAAGACTTTATCATATATATCTCATTGCGTCACTTTATCTGACATAGATAGTATCCATGCCCCAGGATTTCAAACACCAATATAGTCAAAAATTCCAATTTGATATTCACTATCATAAGTATACGTAATATTATTTGTAAGTTCAGGCACACTTGCAATCCATTGACGAATAGCAACTTGATTATCTAAAGCTATCCCTTCATTTTGTTTAGGTGTTATAAAGTAGCTATTTCCACTTTCTTTATTTGAGATACCATATAATGCAGTTGCATCAAATTTTTCCACGATATTTGTAGTAGGATGAATATATCATTTCCCTGATCAATATACTCAACATCGATCTTTATTTGGCATATATTCAAAACTTCAATCTATTTCATTAAAATTAATTATTTCTCCATTTTTTGGTTTATGATACAAGAAAAATCATTTTGTCCCGTTTTCCGGAAGTGTATCATTTTCAGAAACTATACCATTCAAATTGGTATTTATAGTTCATTGGAATACATCTTCTTTTGCACCAACAATTTTTTGTACACAAGACACATGTAGATCAACAGTTGCAAGATTGGTTTTTACTCCTCATTGATCTATTACATAATATGTGAATGAATCAGAAGACGATCCAAGACTAGTTCAAACATACTTGCCATCAATTGGTTTTTTATAAAAATACTTTCAATTATCTCCTAAATATATTATCCAATTATTTTGTTTTGGATCTCAAATATAATCAAAAATTCATACATTTTTTTCAGCATCATACGAATATGTAAAATTAGCTGTCAATATAGGATTATTTATAATCCATTCACGCATTTTTCCTTCATCTGAAAGAGCGATATGTGCATCAACATTGTTTGGATCAATAAAATATTCTTGATATGTGTTCATATCAATAAGAGCAAAAAATTGTGTTATGGTCTCTGATGAATTTTCTATATTAGTTGTGTCAGTAGGAAATATATATCATGATGAATTATTTTGGTCACACCATGTTGTATCTGGAGTATATATAAAATCACCTTTATTTTTATCTATGTCTAATACACCATGTTTTGGTTGATTCTCAACAACAATTTCTTGAACTCCTGATTGTATAGTATCATTGTCAGTGATGTTTCATACAATAGTTTCTCATTGCATTCAATTATAGCTATCATTAATAGCTTCATTATTAACTTGTTTTAATGAATTTTGTGCATAAAAAACTTGCGCATCATTTTTGTTACTAAACCAAGTATTATCATGTCCGTGCATAGCGACGATTGAACCATCATCAGAAATAGCAATTTGAGCCATCTCCATTTTAATATCTCATAACATACTATCACTTTGTATTCCATTATATAGACTCACAAGTAGATATGCATCATTTACAACGTCATATACATAAATATCTGTTTGTGTATTTGTATCATTTTGCGTCAAAACATTATTTGTCGAAAAACTAATATATCTTGCATCGTCTGATATATCTGGTCACATACCTTCATTAATCAATTTATTTGATCAATCTATGGTATTATATAAATATATATTACTTCAATTACGGTAGGTAATATAGCCATTTGAAGTAACTGTTGCATCTTGTCATTCAGTAATACTTATCAACTTTTGTGCTCATATATCATAAAAATAAATCATATGATTATCAATATGCTCAAAAACTACATACTGTCAATTTGATGATATATGACAATGTTGATTTATTCATCAAATTTCTTGTGATGGTGAAAGTGCTACAATATTGTTTGCATCTGTAATATCGTATATCGCAATGTTACCATCTTTTTGCATACATACTTTTTTTCAATCAGCACTAAGTGAAGGAAAACGATATCATCAAAAAACAGCAGTTCACCACTGATCTAAAAAAACTGTTTTATTACTTTCAAGATCATAAATATAAGTATTAGCATCTGATGCCTTTGTATAAGCGACATAACTTCAGTTTGCCGAAATATAAGGTTTATCTCAATTAGTTTCATCAACATAGCGACTATTTTGAGTTGTAGTATCAAAAACCCATAGTTGGTTTCATTGCAAATGAGCTATTTTAGATCCATTTTGTGACAGTGTTGGTCCAGCAGAGTACTCATTTGCATACTCACCTTGCGTGTCAGTTGATGCAATTCCAATAATATTTGCAAGACTATATGAACCAATAGTTAACACTCATAGTATGCTAAAAAAGAGAAAAGATTTTTTTGCACTATGATTTTTTTTATTCATACTAGAATACTTCATTATCTATATTTTTATATGTAAAATATACTTATATTATAGGTAGTTTTAGAGTAAAATAAATTTTTTAGATTATAGATACTCATCTACAACAATTATTATTAGACATTTCATTTTTTTATGATATAAAACACATAAAAATAGGCATTTCTCTTTGCAATTAGTTCAAAAATACATATCCATAGACAATGGATCAATTTGAATTTGAACTTCGTTATTTGTCATATAAGTGACTTTCTGATAGACTACATCTTTGATGGGAAGAAGATGCTCTTTTGCAGATGGTACAAACATCTTGATTAGGTGCATTACAAAAAAAACTGACGGAAACGACTCCTGCAGAATTAAGAGAACTAACAATTGAAACATATACAGATAGTAAGCGTGATCTTGTTGCAAAATATCAAAATACTCCATATGGAGATTTTACTGTGAGTGATTATATTACTCGTTTGGAGTATGAACTAAAAGTAGTAAAAGAGATGTGATATAACACATACTTCTTAATTGTACAAGACTTCATTAACCGATCAAAAAACAATGGTATAGCGGTATGACCATGAAGATGATCTGCGGCATGATCACTTATGGCTTGGTGTACACGTATTACCGATGTAGATCCATATCCATATGGTCTTCTTTTTGAAAGATTTTTGAACCCTGCCAGAATTTCCATGCCCGATATCGACGTGGACTTTGAAGATGAAAAAAGATATGACGTGATTCGTTACGTTAGACAGAAATACTGAGAAGAAAGATTTGCGCACATTGGGACATTTATGACATTAGCAGCTCGCGCTGCTTTTAAAGATGTCGCAAGAACAATGGGTATGCCATTTGACAGATCAAATGCACTGACAGAACTTGTGAGTGAAAAAACTATCAAAGAATCACTAAAAGCACGTGATGAACTACAAGCTCTTTATGATACAGATGATCTTGTGAAAAAAACACTTGATGCAGCTATGAAACTTGAAGGGAACATTAGACAAACATGAGTACATGCATGTGGAATGATTATTGCTCCAAAAGAAATTACAAAATTTACAAGTGTACAGTATCCACCAAATACAGCATGAGATCCACAACAAGCTGTTGTTAGTCAATTTGACTATCATGCACTTGAAGATTTATGACTACTTAAGATGGATTTTTTGGGTCTTAGAACTCTCTCACTCATCAAAAATACTATCAAAATCATCAAAGCAAGACACGAACTTGCTGGGACAGAGCTACCACAAGTATTGCAAACATACTTAGAAACTATGAATCTTGATCTACCACTAGATGATGTCACAACATATGAAAGAGTTTTTCAAAAAGGAGATACATCTGGTATCTTCCAGTTCGAATGATCAGGAATTAGAGCTTTTTTGATACAGCTAAAAGCCAATAATATTGACGATATTACTGCAATGAGTGCACTCTATCGTCCAGGACCTTTGGAGTTTATTCCAAATTATATTAAGAGAAAACATGGTGAAGAACCACTTTATT
>CAXYYI010000054.1:0-5981 GCA_964293055.1 uncultured bacterium
TATTGATGTGTATACAGGTGATGTTATGTATTGGTTAGACGATGTTGCTGCTGATCTATGAGAGGAATATTCAAAAGATTTTTTAGAAGAATTTTTCCAAAAAATTGAAATTCAACCAATTGAACAGGCAAGTGCAAGTATCGCAAGAAATATATGAGTTGATAATGTTCATACGCCATATGTGTATTTGATAGATGATGATAATACGTTTATGGCAGATTTTTTTGCAACAACGTGGAAAGAATATCAAGATTATATGAGTGTGTATCAACAGGACATCCTATACTCACCAACCATTATGTATCGTACGGCAAATCGTATACAATCACGTGGTATTAAGACATTTCATTTTGTTGTAGGTTGGCCCGAACCTGTGCAGTTTGGTGGTTGGAAAAATGCTATCGTTTCATCATTGCGTTTCTTATTTCCTTTGCCACCTACCTATAAAAATAATCCTGACTATGTGAGGGCTATGCTTGTAGGTGGTAATAGTCTTTTTATGAGTATAAAGCTAGCAAAGAAATATACGTTTGATCCATATATGCCGTTCGTCTATGAGGATCTGGATATGGTATATAGTATGACACAGGATAATATCCCGCTGATTATAAGTAAAAACAATAGGATTATGCATATGGAGAGAGAAAAAACATTGCTTGAAACATCTTTTCTTGCAACACCATGATGAGCATATCAAAAAGCAAAAAACCGTATCTTGTTTGTTAAAAAACACGGAACGTTGATGCAAAAAATACTTTTTTTCTCTATTGCGCTACCGATAACATCATGCATGACATATCTATTTATTCTCATCCATTGATATAAGCAGTGACGTAGTGCAGGAAATGCTATACTGCATGCATATACAAAATGAATTATTGATGGTGTGAAATATAGAAAAAAGAACTATAAAAAGATCATGATTACTTCTGAAAAATCAAATGAATTGTAATTAGTACTATGCTATCTGATATACAATACTCTATAAAATTTATTTTACATAGCTTTTATATACATGACAGATACGATTAAGTTATTGGTGAGACAGAGTGTTTTTTATAATACAAGTGTGTTAGTTTTTCAGTGATTTATTACATTCTATATTATCAAATATTTTCATGGTGTGCAGTGAGCAATTATGGGAAACATGATCTTATACATATCGTTGGCATGTTGATATTTAGCAGTGAGTTGGGCAAATCATCAGAGATCTATTTCAGTCAAGCGTTGGTTTTTCTTCAGTATGGTCATATGTTTGTTAGCAACATCTTTGATGCAATGGAAAACATTGTGATTACTGATGATTGGAAATGCTTTGTTGGGATTTGGAAAGGGAATATATTTTTGTAGTTTTTATTTGTATGAGTTTGCATATGTAGATAAGCCAGTCAGAGTGCGTTATGCAGGATTACAAAATGCATGGAAAGCAGCGATTGAAATTGCAGTACCATTTATTTTATGATACTTTTTTAGTATTGCAAATTTGCCAGAAACAGTCTACTTAGGAATTTTTCTTCTTTCTGGTCTAACATTTTTACTAACAGCCTTGACGATTAATAAACTACCAGATATGGTGCTACCACCAACGCATCATACTCATTACAAGCAAATTTTATCACAAACTTCATCTTCACATCTTCTGTACTTATGACTTATTGGTATCAATGTGATGTTACCTTTTATTGCAACACTTCTGGAAGTACATATTTTGCATAGTGAAGCATGGATGTGAGTATTTCAATCCGTAACAAAATTGGTTACATTGTGATTGCTTCTGCTTATTCTTCATTATTTTCATGCAACAAATGGTGTTCGTCAACTCATGTATGTGAGTGTGTTGTTAGGTCTTGTACTATTTTTAACACCATGGTGGTCATGATGGTTAATTTTGATTATTTATGCTTTAGCAAAATCTTTTCTTTTGCCATTATTCACGACATATGAAAAATCTGTGGGTATGCATATTATGGAACAAATGGCGGTTGTCTGACATAGTATGTTACCAGTTATTATTATTCAAACTGTTCTCTATGCTGTTATTAGAGGTTTATTATTTGGTATAGCATATGTGTATACAACTATTTGATCGCTCTATAATCTCATTGTGCTTTTGTTAGTGATTACAGGAGTTTGATTTATAATTTTATGATTTTTGGCGAAAAAGCTCTATAAAGAGCCTAATCAAGAGTAATATTTTATATGTAGTATAATAAAATTGTAGAGCAATTTTGATCTACTTTGTATCTAAAATCTTCTGAAACTTCCAATAACAACTCATGCAATTTCCATATCATTTGTAACAACGATATCGTCAAATTCTGGATTGGCTGATCTAAGAACTATTTTCCCATCATTTCTTTTTTCATAAAATTTTACGAGACGTTCTCACTCATATGTGATAACAAAAATAATGTCTCCAAAATGAGCTTGTTTACTAACATCAACTACGACAAAATCCCCATCTATAATTCATGCTCATTCCATACTATCACCACTTACTTTTGCAAATCTTGTAGAAAGAGGATTGTCTACGAGGAATTTTGCTAGTACAATTTGTTGTTTTTCATGATCTTTGACTGGTGTAGCAATACCTCATCTTGCATCATCCCATGCAGGAATACCGATAAGTTCATCTGTAGGAAGGTATGATTTTCCATCTTTTCTCACGAGTCCATCGTCAAGCATTCTCATAAGAAAAGACTGTACAGCTGACTGTGATGATACATGAAAAAGGCTTCTCATCTCAATAATCGATGGGAGTCTATCTTCTTTGAAGTAAAATTGTTTGAGAGTATCAACTCTTTTTACATAGAGATTATCATCTTTTTCCTTGCTCATAGGTATATGAGTATAAATAAAGGTATATGGTAAATATATACCTGGTATAAAAATACCCTCTATGATTGCAAGAGATTTTTCAAATAACTACTGGTTGAGAAATTTTTTATAAAGATCGTTGATATATTCTGGACTTTCGTATACTGGGAAGAGGAGATCATGAAGAGGGATTTCGACATCTATCATGGCAGCAACTTGTTCTGTTGTTTCGCAAAGTGTTGCGATTTGAGATTCAGTAAAACCATTTTTTTGACACATTGCTTCTATTTCTTCAACTGATGTAATGTGAAAATCACCAAATGTTTTTCTTCTATCATCATCATAGACACGTTTTCAGTCTTTGATACAACGAGCAATATCGTATGCTTCTTTATCACTTTTGTGGATATAGTGAAAATTGCTTGTTACGATAACAGGTATATTTGTTTGCTTGTGGAGTTCCCATATAGTCGTATTAGCTGTAGCAAGTTTTTCGTTGTATCTTGGATCTTGTGGAATGACCTCTAGAAATATATTGTCTTGTCAGAAGTACTCTTGATAACTTTTTAGGAGTTGAGCACAATCATCGTTTGTACGTCACATAGAAATAAGATCTCATAAAGGTGTTTCGTATGCTCCTACAATTGCAATAATATTGTTTTGTGTGTCAGGAAATTGTGACAAAGGCAAGTGTGGAAAAGTTTGTCCATTGATTGTTTGTGCTTTTGAAACTATATCAAGCAGTGTGAGATATCATTCATAATTCTTTGCGATAAGTGTTATGTAACGACTTTGTGTCACAGTTTTTCACTGTATCGTGATTTGTATTGCAAGATCCACACCAAGAATTGGTTTTATTTGTTCTTTTTTACAAATTTCATAATGAGTAATGACGTTATACATACCGTTGTAGTCCATAATTGGAGCATGAGAAAATCCCAGCTCTTTGAGGCGCCCAATAATTGCCTTGCTAGAACCAATTGCTTCTAGAAGTGAAAACTGACTATGTCCGTGAATATGTACAAACATTGGAGAAATATAATGTAAAAAATAATTCTGTCACACTTGCAACTGTTATTCGTATTCATATATATAACTAAGATATATTTTAGTGATAATTTTGCAAGTATATGAGTCTAAAAACTTTATGTGGGTCTATTAGTATGATGCAGAGTATAAAAAAATTATTCCAATATTCTCAAAAGATTGGTAAATATAGTTTTATGATTCTGTGATTTTTGTGAATAGTTTATGGTGCATTGTTGCCAACTAGTGTATCTGCAAATAATTGGTGACTAACATGAGTATCGTATACAACGCGTAATTCATGGTGAGCAGATGAGTCTTTGACGTATGCAAATAGACCAGAATATAAAAAACTTCTTGAACAGCAATTTGCGGACAATGATGATACACAAGAAACAGCCGCAGAAACACAAAGAAAAACTGCTTTAGACTACCTATGAGCTTTTTTTGCTCAAGAGATAAAAATAGACAGAATTTTTAGAAAAGAGTGAACAAAAGTACTTTTTTGGCCTATCCAATATGTGAGACAAAAAACAAAACTTATTGTCCATCATACTGCTACAAATGGTACATTACCTACTACTATAGAAGAAGAGAAAAAATTTATGAAAGATGTCTATGCGTATCACGCACTATCTAACAAATGGTGAGATATTGGATATAATTTTGTAATTATGCCGAGTGGGAGAATCTATGAAGGGAGAAAATGATGAGCAGGATCGATAGGTGCTCATGCAGCATGGAATAATACAAAGAGTGTATGAGTGTCTCTTGTGTGAAATTTTGAGACTATACAACCACAACAAGCACAAGTTGATTCGCTTGTGACAATACTGACAGCATTGGCAAAAAAATACTCTATTAATCCACAAGAACAAAAATACTATTTTAAGAAGTCTTCAAAAGCTCCTTTTATTATAGCGGAAAAACATGAGGCAATAGCAGGACATAGAGATGCAGGATACACACAGTGTCCATGAGAAAAACTCTATGTACTTTTATGATCTATCAGAACAGAAGTTGCAAGTCGGTTAGCATGAAATCCATCTGCATCTATAAAAATTGAGATAAATACTTCTGCGCAACAGCAGAATAATAATCAAATAGAAATTATACATCCATCAGACACAATAACTCTTGGAGCTATAGCAGCTCTAAAAAAATCCTATAAAGAAAAGACCTGATTTTCTGATTCAAAAGCAAATATTACAAGACTCACAACAGCCCCTGAAGTAAAAAATATTTCAAAATTAAAAGATATGCTTGTGCGTGTATTGTTATACGAGGCATCACTTCGTGATACATGGAAATTAACATGTGATACATCATGTGTTGTTCGTATCAATAATACTGTCAAACGTGCCTCAGAAATTGTTGTTGTAAAAAATAAAACTGCATTTACTGTTGTTTTTGGATGAAGAAAATATGTTGCAAGTAAATTTGCAGTGAGTGCAGGTAATGATGGTAGTATTGCTATCGTAGATTATGATAGATATGCAAGTAATAAAGAGACGATGAATGTATTTAGACAAAGCTTGCTTTTTGCGTATGCACCTATGAAAAAAATAGATGAAGAACCTAAAAATGCACATCAAGTTATCAATATAGTATCATTACAAAACTATATGAAATGAATTGCTGAAGCATCAGATCAAGAGACGCAAACAAAGGCAAACGTGCTTGCTTTGCTTTCAAAAGGATATGCACTGTTTTATATGTGATGAGGAGCAAAACATCCATCAATTCCTACAGACGCACTGTATAATGCAATAGATGATCCACGTTTATTTCAAAAATATCTTGGAAAGTGATGGGAAAATATTTCTAAAAAACGACCTATCGCTTTGGAACAAACAAAAGATACATATGTGACGTATAACTGAGTATTACCAATCTTACCATACTTCCACTGTTCTGCATGATTTACTCGATCTGCAAAAGAAAAACGAGGATGGCAAGATACACCATATCTCCAATCAGTACAGGATGTTGTAGTATGTGATGATTTCGCATGACATGGAGTATGACTATCAGGTAAATGAGCTGCTCAAAAGGCAGAGCAAGGGAAAACAGAAAAAGAAATCATAGAATATTATTATTCAGGAGTTGAGGTGAAAATTATAAAATAAAATTGTAAA
>CAXYYI010000055.1:0-5944 GCA_964293055.1 uncultured bacterium
TAAGTTTTATGAAAATGGGAATGATTTCCTTTATCTTCCAACACTACAAGAGATTACACAACAAGAAAATTTGACAAGCCAAACAACAACAAATAGCGATATTACTGTTGATTTAGACTAATAAGAGATAGCATTGTTCATGCTCTACACATATAAAAGAATGGCATTGATTAAGATTGTATTAGGGATTGTTATTATGGCAATCACGGTTTCGACAATCAATGTTTTTGCTGATGAAGTTTTGTGAGTATCATTTTTCCTCCTCAGTATCTTCCTTCTTGCATGGTGATGTAGTTATTTTATTTTCCGTCTTCTGCAGTATGCTATGAAACAATATCACAAATATGAACATGAAAAAATGGCTGAAGCATATAAACTCTCACTCCTCTTCAGTTGTTATATTATTACAAATATTATTCTGATTATTATTGAGAAGTGGACAAGACTTGTAGGTATAAACCTACTATTAGGATTTATTATTATGCAGATTCTACTTGTCTATGACCGTAATCAAAATGATTAAAGTAAAGAACATCAACCTGTTTATCATTCTCTCAAAACACATATGACGACTGATATAGTAACAACCTATGAAATAGTTGTTGAACAACTCCAAACTGTCTTTGATCCTGAATTTCCTTTGATAGACATATATACAATGGGCCTCATCTATGATATAGAAACAGATGATAAGGAACAAAAAATTATAGTAACCATGACTTTCACTTCTCCAAGCTGTCCTGCAGCAGAGCTTATAGAACAAATGATCTATAATGCACTTGCTGAAAGACTTCCTACATATGTTGTTGATATACGTATTGTGCGAGATCCAGGATGGACATACCACATGATGAAAGATGAAGACCTCAAAAGAATGTTTGAGTAAAACAACTTGATAAAATATATATTACTGATGCATTGACAGCACAGTAACAATAATCACCTAGTATTTTCTCTATATTTCCGACCTACGGTCGGATTTTTTAGTTTTCTATAACCGTAAAAATCAGTGTCCCTTGATACAATCATGCTGGCTGTGCTGCTGGGATATTGATACGGAGTGGCAGATATACACCATATGTACCTTTTATATTACTATTTATGGCTGGATTTCTTCGAATAAGATTTTGAATAGTACTTAGTGGACGAAATGGTGTAGATAAAGCTGTAGATGGCTGTACTAAAGGGTTTGCAGTTCATGATAATAGAAATACAGATGGTGTTCACATGATACCTACATTAGTTCAAGATAATACATATCATCATGTCAGTGATATTAAATCTCATGATAACTGTAATGTTGCAAGATATCAACTATTATTTCATTTTGTATCTTCAACAGCAAATGCTTGATTTATAGATTGATTAAACACCATATCAATTACCTGATTTTGCAATGATGTTGTTGTAGAAAGACCTGTTAAAATTGATGGAGAGATTGGACTAACATTTCACTGAGGCGGCAATACTGCAACTTGTAAATTAACATATCATGTGTTGTTATTCATATTGCTATCTGACGCATTATAGATATATCACGTAAATCTTACAGTTTGTCACTGTACTGCAGCGGTTGGTATAACTGAAACCTGAAATGTATCCGTCGTATTATTTGCCAAGACCATTGTTTTGGTACATGTCACAATTCTTGTTGTTGCGTTCATAGCGCCACAAGACCATCCATTACTCATAAAAGCAAAACTTGGTCCATTAACACCTACTGGAATATAAAACATAGCAGTATGTACTCAATTTGATCATGTGTTTCATACATTTGTAATTGTTACAGGAATTTGGGAAGTACCACTTACAGAAAGACTTGGTACTGGTTGTCATACTCATGGTATCAAATCAGGCACTGTTGTAGCTACATATGGTGTCAACCTCCATTCTGTTGTTGAAGTATATGTTCAAGGCGTTGTCCCAAAAAACCAATTAATACCATATCACAAATCTCCCGGAGTAGAGACTACAGTATTATTATAGTTCACATTTGATGTAATACGATTACTAATTGTAGAGTATCCAGCTGCTTCATATCCACTCCACATGCGTCATGACACATAACGTTGTGCTGACAATACTCATGCTGCATTATCATAGACTCACACAGTAAGTGATGGATTGGTGCTATAATATCATACATCATTTGCATCTCATCAAGCTACATATGAGTCCATACCATAATAAAATCTTACATTTTGTGTATTACCAGTAGGTACAGTCAAAGTATATGTCCATGTAAAATACTTATTTGGTGCTGTATAATTCCAATTAATTACTAATGTATATGTACGTCATGCTGTAGTGTACGTAAGCGTTGTCTGTGCTTGATATGTATTACCGACCTGCTGTCATGTTGTACTAGCAGTAGTCCATGCTACTCATAAACCATTTCCGACTTCTGTTGTACCGATATTCAAAATAGGCCATGCTGATGGTCCTCAAGCACCTGCAGATGGCACTGCTCCACCATAGATTTGTGCTAAATTATTATAATATATTTGTACTTGCCCATAGTCTCAAATCATAATTCTTAAATCATTTGATCATGCAAGTCATCCTACAGGATTCATAGTAAATAATGATGCTCCACATGTGTAAAATACTATACGTCATTCTTTTACAATAGTAGTAAATAGTATATCAGATTTAGACACACTACCATCACTTTTACAAATAGCATCTGGATTTTCTGTTAAACCATTTTTATTTGGTTCTTTATCTCACTCATGCAAAACCAATACATCAATAATTTTTCACTCAGGAAGATCAGTTGGTATTTCTACTCTAACAGGTTTTGAAAAAATAAGATGTTCTCACGTCACTCACATATCAAATTGTATACTTTTTTCTGTGAACATTTCTCACATTGACTTTCTTTCACCAGCATTTTTCAAAACCACATGAAAATCTTCTGGAAGCACCTCTTTTCATATTTTACTTCTCAAAAGAGTATCTTTTTGGAATCATACAAATACGCTTTGTTTATCTTGTTGTGTATGTAATTTTACATCTTGTAATATAGAAATTGATCACTCACTTCTTCTAGACAGCTTAGTAAATTCTTGTATTCATACAGTCTGATCTTCTATTTGTGGATGTCATCATCATAGTAGACTTCAAGTAGATTGTATATTATCTACTGGTTTTGTTGTAGTAAGACAGTGTTTCTTATAAATATTTCTTAATTTGATTCTCTGAACAAGTGTTGTTGTTTTTTTATATATCTCTGTATAATTCTTACATACATGTTGAATAGCGGCTTGTTGTGTTACAATAGATTCTCATGTTGCTCATGCTCATACCCATAAATATCACAATGATATAACAACAATAGCAAAAAATCAGTATACATAGCTACTTTTTTGTATACGTGAACGATAACGTTGTGGTAAAGGAATATGGCGTCTTCTTATCATACTTTTAGTATAATCACCGACATACTTTGTGACAAATTATCGCTATATAGGGACCTACTTTTCTACATTTTCTTACCCCATTTTGCAAAAAATATTGTGTAAATAATCTAAAATCGAGGTACAAATGAGTTTTATATCATAGAGATTAAAACATTCTCAATCTAAAAAACACCCTCTCATAATGAGAAAGGTGTTTTTAGGAAATTTTATAAAGAGATCATATTTTAAGATTTCTTTACGTATTAGCATCAAAAAGAATGTGAAGTATCTACGATGTACCTAGTTTCAAACAAGATAGTTCAAAAATACTATTTTTCGTCCGCATCAATCACTTGCCCTTCTGCAGATCATGCACCTGCTTGTCCTTCTGCGTCTAGCATATCTTCTGGATTTGCAGCAGTAGCATTGTTTTGTGCATTGTATTTTTGATACAACTCATAGAACTCTTTATGGAATCTTTCCATTTCTTTTTCGATTTCTTCTTTTGTTGTATCTTCTTTGTCTTTCAATGCTTTTGCTTCTGTCAGAAGTGATTGGATTTTTGCTTTTTCATCTTCTGGAAGTTTGTCTGCATTATCTTTTTCCATAGTTTCCATCTGGTAGATAAGTGCTTCTAGTTTATTTTTGGCTTCAACTACTTCTTTTCTCTTGCGATCATCTTCAGCAAATTTTTCTGCATCCATTTGTGCTTGACGAACTTCTTCGTCAGAAAGTCCAGTTGCACCTTGAATTGTTACTTTTTGTTCTTTTCCTGTTGTCTTTTCTTTTGCAGCAACATGAAGGATACCATTTGCATCGATATCAAATGTCACTTCAATTTGAGCTTCTCCTCTACGCATAGCTGGAATACCTTCAAGATTGAACTGTCCAAGAGATTTATTGTCTTTTGCAAATTGTCTTTCTCATTGTGTCACATGAATTGTAACAGCTGGTTGATTGTCTGATGCTGTTGTATATGTATTTGATTTTTTCGTTGGGATAGTCGTGTTTCTTGGGATCATTACATGCGCAATTCCCCCTTCTACCTCTACTGCTAGTGACAATGGTGTCACATCCAACAACAAGATATCTTTTACATCACCTTGAATAATACCACCTTGAATAGCGGCACCTTGTGCTACTGATTCATCTGGATTTACTGTTGCTTTAGGTTCTTTTCCAAAAATATCTTTTACAATATTAATCACTTGTGGCATACGAGTAGACCCTCATACCAAAATTACTTCACCGATATCAGATGTGCTTAGTTTTGAATCTGCAAGTGCAGCTTGCACTGGTTTCTTACATCTGTCAAACAAGTCAGCACAGATTTTTTCAAATTGCGCACGAGTCAATGTTTCTTGAATATGGAGTGGATTTCCTTCGATTGTCGTAATAAACGGAATATTGATATCTACCGCATCTACTTGTGAAAGTTGTTTTTTCGCATTTTCTGCTTCATCTTTGATACGTTGGAGTGCCATAGCATTTTTGCTTAGATCAACACCATTTTTTGCTTTAAATCCTTCAATAAGCCAGTCCATAATACGTTGATCCCAGTCAGCACCTCCAAGATGAGTATCCCCAGACGTTGCAAGTACTTGAAAAGTCCCTTCTGATCCAATATCAAGAACAGTAACATCGAACGTTCCACCTCAAAGATCAAACACAACGATTTTTTCATCTTTTTGCTTTCCTTCTCCGTATGCAAGTGATGCAGCAGTTGGTTCGTTGATAATTCTTTCTACCTTCAAACCAGCGATTTCCCCTGCAACTTTTGTTGCATTTCTTTGCGAGTCGTTGAAGTATGCAGGTACTGTAATAACAGCTTGTGAGATAGTTTCTCCAAGGAATTTTTCACAGTCTTCTTTGATTTTCTTCAAGATAAACGCAGAGATTTGTTCTGGTTTATACTCTTTTTCATCAATGACGATAAGAATTCCTCCATCTGATCCTTCTTTTAGACCGTATGGAACAGCCTTGTCTTGATCAGTCAATTCAGAGTATTTACGTCCGATGTATCTTTTTACCTCATAGACTACATTTTCTGGTTCAAGAACTGCTTTTCTTTTTGCAAGTTTCCCCACAAGAAGTTGATCACCCTTGATATACACAATAGATGGAGTTGTTCTATCCCCTTCTGCATTTGCAATCACCTGTGATTTGTCTTGCAACAAGTACGCTGCACATGAATTTGTTGTTCCTAAGTCGATTCCAATTACTTTTGCCATGTTTTTGTATAGTATATATAATGTAAATATGTTTGCTGTATTAGCACAAATAGAATGCACGGTTTTTACGATCAAACACAACGAAGTTGTTGCCCGTCCTGTCTATGTCCGCATATCATTCTCAGATAGTACGGGCATCCGCCAAAGGCGGAAAGCATAGATAGACATGACTTTATTCTATAATAATCATGTTGTCTAAAAACTATAGCACGTTTAATAATATAGTGCTATTTTTTAAAAATGCAAGAGATTTTTAGCACTTAATCAATTTTAGTGCTCGATTATTAATTTTACAATATATTTATTATTGTT
>CAXYYI010000056.1:0-5934 GCA_964293055.1 uncultured bacterium
CTAAAAACTATATTATGACATCAAACAGATTGTTTCTATATGATGTGTATGTGGAAACATATCAACAGGTTGTATAATTCTTGGTGTAAAGACCTCAGAGAGTAATCAAATATCTCTAGCGAGTGTGACAGGGTTACATGATATGTAGAGAAGTTTATATGGTTTCTTATTTTTTAGATCACGTAAGAAACTAATAACATTTTTGTGTAAACCATCTCTGGGTGGATCAACGATAATACAATTAGTTTCTTCACAAGCTTGTGCAAATGTCTCATCTGTGTGAAGAAGTTCTTCTGCCTTCCCAGCTATAAAATAGTAATCTGTGAGGCCATTAATTTGTGCATTATAGTTCGCATCAATAATTGCATCTTCAACAATTTCAATTCCGTATAGTGAATCACCAATTCATAATTTTTGAAATGAGATACCAATAGTTCCCGTTCCACAATATAGATCAATTAATGGGCCACGTATATCTCATAGAATTTCTGCTGCACTACTAAACAAACGTTCTGCACCAAATGTATTTGTCTGAAAAAAACTATTAATAGATACTTTGAAGTTTGCTTCAATTGTATTTTCTTCTGTCATAGTATCGCTTCATTGAGGAGAAAAGCGTAGTTTTTCAAACATATAAGACTCTCACCATAATGGTGCTTGTATAGTTTCACTATTATAGACCGTATCTCATAGTCCATTGTTACGTGAGATAAGAAAACTTGTAACATGCTTTTTAAGGAAGCTATCTTGTTTGAGTGTTTCTTGAAATACTTGTCGTTGTTCTAGTCCTTGTGCATCCAAATATGCATCTGCCACACTAAGATTTACAATAAACTGTCCAGTATTAAATCATTCACGGACTACAAGATGTCTGAAGAATCATTGATGACGTACTTGATTATAGACAGGAAGTCCAGAATTCTTACAAAGATCTTTGAGATGATGAAAGAGTTGTCTCGCTGTTTGTGAGACAAGTAAACATTCATGAATATCAACTATCTGAGAAAATTGTCCTTGTTTATGGAATCATAATGCCCATTGATTATGAACATCTCATTTTTTCCAGTCACCAAAACTATACTCAATCTTGTTTCTATATCATCGTTCTTCTGGAGATGGAAGAATATCTCTCATCTCTGCGTGTTGTAGAGAGTCTTTGATACCTCTAAAACTATCTAGAACAATGTCAGTTTTTAGGAGAAGTTGTTTATCGTAACGAACTTGTTGCCATTTACATCAACCACATCATACAGTTGGAGATCCTTCTCCTGCAGTATCAATTTGTGATCATGGAGCAAAGTAGTGTGGACATGGAGGTTGTACCTCTGCAAATTCTTTTGATAATGTATGAACAAAAAAGACTCTTCCTTCGAAAAAGTCTTTTTTCCCTTTTGTGACGATCACATCAATAACTGATCCAGGAAGTACACCGCCATTCACGAGTACTTTTTTCCCATCGTCTGTACGACCAATACCAATACCACCATGACCAACTTTATCAATAGTGATATTTTGTAAGATTTTTGGTTTCTTATTTTTTCTTATAGCCATGAAGAGAAAAGGGGAGTATAAAATACCTTATGAGTAAGGTTCTATGAAATACTATTATACAACGTCACCAGTTTCTGTATTAACAGTTACAGTATCTCCTTCGTTTTTATGAAGAGGAATTTGTACTTCTAATCCAGTTTCCAAAGTAGCAGGTTTTTTCCCAGCTTGGGCTCTATCACCTTTGACACCTGGTACAGTTTCAGTAATTTTGTATTGAATTGTGATTGGAAGAAGTACACTGAGAACATTGTCTCCATGTTTTTCTAAAAATACATCAAGGTTTTCTTTGAGATATGGAGCAACATCTTCTACAACACTCTTATCAAGATCATGCATCATTCCTGTATCATTTTCCATGAAAGAGTAAGTATCTCCAGCTGTGTACAAGAAGACAGCATTCATTTTACTTACATCTGCAAGATCCAATACAGTTCCAGATTTAAATGTTACATTTTGTACATTACCAGTAATGATATTTTGTACTTTGAATGTGTATGATCCTTGTCTTTGTTGCATTTGCATAAAACTTAGATCAAGTACTTTCATCAAGTTACCATCCAAATCAAGGATAGTATTCTTTTTCACTTTTGCTACATCAATTTTCATAATGAGAGAGTAAGTATTAAAATAACTGGGCAATTATAACAAAATTACTCCCAAAATCAATATCGGTGTAAATATCGAAGTATTTATTGTATAATCTAAAAAAACCGCACCGAAGTGCGATTATAAATGTTTTTGAACAGCTCTTTAATCAATAAATCTCTTACAAAAATGCAGCAGTCAAAGCTCTCATGATAGCATATGAGAAGACGATAACAAGTATCCCTTCAATTGCTGTTGTGATCATACTCATACTTGGAGACTTACCACTAAATACAGCACTTGCATACTTATAACCAGTGTAAATAATCATTCCAGCTCCTATCACCAGACCGATTTGTGATATAAATCTGACAATATAGACAAAGTAGGAAAGTACTCCATCCCATGAAAAGATCCCTGTTGCAAATTGTGCACCAACATCATTCTTATAACCTCAGCTACCCGATGAGTCGACTACTTTGTTGTATCTGTCTCGAACAGATCATTTTTTACAGTTAGCATCATTGCTTGTCCCCGCAACACAATCAACCGTATTTCATAGGTTCTCTTTATTATTCGTAGTCGCTTCTGGAATAACCTCAAATTCTGCCGCATATGTAGGAGCGAAGAGTGAAACTTGTGTAAAGATACCCATAATGAAAATAACAATCGTTTTGAGGAATATGTGTTTTTGTGTCATCGTCTTGCAAATACGACTAAATATCTATAATAATAAAGAAATATATATTTTATGCAAATATTTGCGCTACTATATTTTTTATAAAAAACATACTTCTAAAATAATATTTCATGGAACAGTTAGCTCATCTTTTAAGAAAAACTGCAGCAACTAAAAAGCTTCATAGTACCTGATATATGGGTATTATTTTGCGTATCATTGGAGATGCAATTGGTGTTACCCCTGATCATGGACACATTAAGCATGGTGTTTTGATCTTGCGTCTCACAGATCATGGTAAAAAAATGATTCTTTTTAGAGAAAAAGCGGTCATTTTAGAGAAAATTATGACAACATTGAAGGAGTATGGTTATAGTATTCGTGTGCAAGATATTAGATTTGTGGGGTAGTATATCTATTTATCCTAACTCTTTCCAGATAATTTCTTTGATAGTACTCCAAAATCATTCTTGTGGAAAACGTCATGACTTGATATCTTTGTCGAGTAGAATAAGTTCGTGGAATATACGACTAAAATTATGTTTTTTTGCTGTGAGATAGTCTATATATTTCAAATTTTTAACAATTGGAAAAAAGTGCATACCGATTTTTGCAGCTATATCTTTAGCGCTTTTAGTTCATGATTGATATATATCCACAGTCTGGATCATATGTTTGCATCATCGATAGAGCATTCCTATAAATTCAGGCCATACAGCTTGTGATTGCGCTGATATATCAATCAAATGCAATGCTTCCTTTGTATTCCCTGCACACATAGCATCAAGTACACCAAAAGCATTTACTTGTAATGGGGTATAGATAATACTTGCTTTCTCATCATCACTGAGTTCTTTTTTGCCTGTATGTTGTAAGTATGTTGTGATTTTATCTGCTTCTTGAGAGAGACGGAAAAGATCATTACCTACATATTGTATTAAATAATCTGCAAGATTTGGTGTAAAAAAGTCTCCTAATTTCTGCTGAAGGAAAGTTGTTATTTGTCAGTCATTTAGCGCAGCAAAAGATTTGATAGTTGCTTTTTCTGAAAGGAGTTTGTATAGTTTTAGTCTTTTATCTGGATCAATTGATACAAATACCAAAATAACATCAGGGGAGAATGTACGTTGTTCTTCACTGAGTAGTCACTCAAAGAATTTTGTCATAGCAGCTCATGCTTTTCCTCATCAAGCTTTGTCATCAGGTATTCATTTACATATGATAAGTTTTTTCTGCGCAAAGAGACCTCATCATTGGAGTGCTTCTTGAATGCTTGGTAGTGATATACTATCTGCAGTATAGACAACACATTGTTCTTGTCCATATTTTTCTGCGAATCATTGTTGTCGTTTCTGTAATTCTTGTGCGAGAAAATACGAATCTGGTCCCGTAAATAAAAATAATCATTCTCGCATTGGTATGGTGTGTATGAGGATAAAGTAGAGTTGGTGTTTATATTATTTGTTTCATATTTTAAAAATTACTGAAGATGAGATTTAATCTTTACTTATTATCATAAAAAAATCTTTTATTATATCTACCTATTTTCTTCTCTTTTTATGATTATGAGTAAATCTATAGATTTCATAGTATATATACGTCATTAAGAGTGATACTATACTATACATAAGACCAGCAATAATAATATAGTGTCGATCTTTGTTTTTTAGTAAATCATATATATGCAAGTCACGTCATGTATCAATTACCGTTTGTTCTTTTAATCTCATTGTGACGCGATCAACTGCTTCTGGTATATTGTTACATATTCGTCGTTTCCCTCATGTTTTCTGTGTCAGAAAATCTAAACGAACAACATCTAAAGAACTAATGACAGCTGTATCGGCATAGTTTGTTCACAATACATATCATGACTGACCAATAGCACAAATAATAAGCTGAATATTATTTTTTTGAAGAAGAGGAAGAAATGTGTCTATTGTATATCAAGTATTCGTATTTCCATCTCATAGAAGTACTATAGTTTTATGTTTGCTTGTTTGGGTAGTAAGATATGACCAAGCAAGGCCTATAGCATTTCATGGAGCACTTCACATATAAGCATCATTTACGTGATGTGATCCTAAGGTGTATTGCGATAATACTTGTTGTATACCAAGACGATCCTGAGAAAATGGAGTACGTACGATAGGAATAGCGCCAAATGGTATGGTAATATAATTCGCAGGAAATCATGCAACTATACCAGAAGCAATAGCAACTGCGTGTGTATATCTATTCGGAGAAACATCTGCTGCAGTCATTGATAAAGATGTATCAATCAATATTGCAACACTATTTTCAGAAGATAGTACTATGTTGTTTTGCTTTCAAAAAGAAAAATATAGTCATCATATTATTGTGTATATAACCACACAATATAAAATACTCCAAGAGAGTATAGTATGTATTTTTAATAGTCAAGAACTATATTTTCGAGGAATACGACCTCGTGGAGACCAAGGTGTATATATCATTTATGATAGTAGGTCATCTGATGAAAGGGGATTTTTATTGATTTCATCAATGGATAATGTTTTTTTCTCCTGTGATTGAATATTCTCATATGTCGTTTTTGATGCTTTGATCATAATATCAGTAGCATTAGTTTTGGTTGTTGTATTTGCTTGAAATTTTTTTGTTGTATCTAAAAATTTATTTCTCCAGATTTTTGCAAGAAATGGTACAAGTGATAGTTCAGACATCTTAAAAAATGCCACAAAAAGAAAGATTCCTATGACTGGTGCAGCAATGACACTTGCAGTAATTTTACTTCATCCTCATTTTACTATAGTATTCCAGATCATAAGTCATAATCAACTTCCAATAGCTACAAGGACAAGTTGCACAAGAGATACACTCAAAGGTCAAATTTGAAAGTGCATATTAAACCATCATTTTTCTATGTTTCTTGGGACAAATACTTTCATAGTGTGTATAGTGCATAAAACAGCTGCTATTGCAAGTATATTAGTATTGAAGATAGAGTGGAAGAGTCTTCTCTATTGAAGCTCTGTTACCAGAGGCATAGTCATCACCAATAGTGAGCGTTAGTGATGGTCCATCTGGTACGACAGCTCATTCTGTTACAATAACATTTGGGAAGAAACGACGTACTT
>CAXYYI010000057.1:0-5802 GCA_964293055.1 uncultured bacterium
AGTGGAAATCTTACTGTTGCATCAGGATATATTAATGACTCATTACCAACAGGTATGGTATATATTCCAGGATCATCAGTATCTACACCTAATATTGGAGAACCAGGAGTAGGAGCAGGAGGATGGCCAGTGCCAGGACCTCAACAATTGCAATGGAATGTTTCAAATCTGACACCAGGTTTTGTAGGAACAATTACATTCCAAGCACAAGTTGTACAAGCAACACAAAACCAAACATATGTAAATAATGTATGTATTGTGGGAGATTGAGTAAATCCAGCAACAGGTACAGGATACTTCAATAATAATAACTGTGGACAAGCAGTATCAACTGCATCACAAAAATTTGATCTATCGATCAGAAAAACTCCAACAATGAGAAATGTGATTCTTAACGAAGAATTTGATTATACATTGACTGTATCAAATACAGGGCAATCAGCAGTAACAGGATTCACAGTAAAAGATTATCTACCAGCAGGACTTGATTATGTATCATCAACTCCAGCAGGATCATATAATGCATCAACAAAAACAGTAACATGGAATAATCTTAATATTCCAGCAGTGGGAACATTGGCTCTTACTGTAAGAGTGAAATATGTAGGACCAGTATCTGCAGGAATGCAAACAAACTGGACAGAAATTTGTGACTATAACGGAGTAGGAACAGGAAATGGGCAAAACCCAAATAATCCATCAGATATTGATTCAAATCCATGTAATGGAACAGGAAACAATGAAGATGATGTATCAAGTGGTAGTGTAGTTCCTCAAACGTCATATATTGATTTATCAATCAATAAGACTCCAACAAATCAAACAGCATATTCTGGACAACAAGTATCATTCTTGTTGACAGTACATAACAATGGAACAACATGAGCAAATAACTTTTCTGTAGTAGATTATCTACCAGTAGGACTATCATACGTATCTGCATCGCCAGCTGCGACATACAATCCATCAAACAATACAATTACATGGAATGGATTGTCATTGGCTGCATGAGCTAGTACAGGACTAACAGTAACTGCAACGTATACAGCTACTTGATCTGTAACAAACTGGACAGAAATTTGTAACTACAATGGAGTAGGAAGTGGAAATGGACAAAATCCAAATAACCCATATGATATCGATTCAAATCCATGTAATGGAACAGGAAATAATGAAGATGATACATCAAGCGGGACTGTAACGCCAGGGTATATTGATCTGAACTTGAACAAACTTGTAAATGGTGTGAAGAATGCTGATGTAGTTTCAGGACAAACAGTAACATTTAGTATGATTGTTGGGAACTCTGGAAATGTAACAGCTACAGGATATAGTGTGAAAGATTATTTGCCAGCATGATTCATCTTTGTACAAGCATCAAGTGGATGAGTATTTAGTGGTGGTGCAGGATCAACAGGTGGTACTATTACTTGGACTGGACTTCCAGCACTTGCTCCAGGAGCAACAACAACAGTAACATTTACAGCTATCTATACGGATTCTGTAACAAGAACAAACTATGCAGAAGTATGTACATATCACGGTATAACAAATAATCAATCAGGTGTGCCTATTGGTCCAGCTGATATCGATTCAAATCCATGTAACAATGGAGCTAATCCTCCAGTGCAAGATGATGAATCATCAGCAACTGTAAATCCAAATAGTGGATTGTATGATCTCTCATTAAGTAAATTGATTAATGGTGGATCATCAGTCACTGCTGCATCAGGTGCAACAGTAACAGTAACATTGAATGTAACAAATTCAGGAGCAGTAGGAGTAAGTAACTTCTCTGTACAAGACTATATGCCAGTAGGACTAGAATATGTGGCAGGATCATCAAATATCCCGCTTACAAATTATAATACTGGAACAAGAGTTATTACATTTAGTGGACTTAATATTGGTGCAACTGGATCATTTGCAATCACCTTCCAAGCAGTATATGGAGGTGTACAAACAAGAGTGAATTATGCTGAAATATGTGCGTATACAGGTATGGCATATACAGGAAATGGACCAAAAGATATCGATTCAAATCCATGTAACAATGGAGCTAATCCTCCAGTGCAAGATGATGAATCATCAGCACAAATTAGTCCATCATGAGGTGGAGGATGAGGAGCTACTATGGATATTCAAATTACGAAACTTGTAAATAATGTTGCTTCGTATGCAGCATCTAATGGAGAAACTGTAACATTTACACTTCGTGTATCAAACGAAGGTAATACAGCTCCAGGAGCACCAGTAGTAGTAGTGGATTACTTGCCAGTTGGTATTAATTATATAACAGGAACTGCAACACCAAATGCGTCACCTGTAGTTGTAACATATGATGCAGCAACAAGAAAATTGACATGGTCTGGTATCGTTTTAGGTGCAAATGATGCAAAAACATTAACATTCCAAGCGACATATACAGATACAGTAACAAGAATAAATTATACAGAAGTCTGTGGATATAATGGAGTAGGAACAGCAAGTGGTAACAATCAAACTGGATTACCAACAAATGCTCTAACAAACCCACAAGATATAGACTCAAACCCATGTAATAATGGAGCAAATCCTCCAGTACAAGATGATGAAGCACAAGCAACAATTACACCAAGAAGTGGTTGAGGTGGAGGATGAGGACCAAGAAACTACTGTGGAGATGGACTTGTAGCAAGACCAAATACATATGGAGTATATGAAGAATGTGATCTTGGAACAGGTAACGCCCCATCAAATATGTCAACATCAACAGCTATGGCAGCAGGATATGCGTGTTCAAGCGACTGTAAAACATTGAAACCAGCTGGAGCAGTATGTGGAAATAATATTCTCGAAGCAGGTGAAATGTGTGACAAATGACCAAATGGTGGAACTATCACAGTAGGAGTATATGCAGGAAAACAATGTACTTCATCATGTACTGTGAAAGGAGTAATCCGTCAATCACCACAATGTGCATATATTGATCCACCATCAATCCAACAAGGTGAATACTTACCATACCGATGGGATCTTGAAAGTAATATCTCTATGGTAAATTCAACATCAAGTTGTTCAACAGTAGGACAAGTATTGAAAGATTCAGTACAATGTGAATTCACTGTAACAAATGGAAAAGGTGATACTGTTGCATCATGGACAAGTGATTGTGACAAAAAAGATACAACACCATTACGAACAAGTGCACATAATCAAGCAATGAGTTCAATGGGATATGGATCTGATAATCAACCACCATTGTATGGATGGAGTTCATGGCAATCACCATCAACACTATCATGGCTTGGTGAATACAAGATCAGTATGAAAGTAACAAACTTCAAAACATGTAACAAAGATGATAAGGGAAATTGGACTGCTCTTGCAAATGTGAATACAAATCAAAGAGTATGTGAAATGAACTTTGCAGTAACAAAACCATATATGGTATCGAGAGGACCATTAGGTAACTTTGCAAGTGAAGGTTTGAATACATTCTTGCAACTACCAGATGGAGACAAGATCTTTGCAAATCCATTGTCATCAATTACACAAAAATTTGATGTAACATCAACTGTTACAAGCAGTGTAAATACACTTGTAACATCATATGATAAATTGGCAGTATCAGCAGGTACACTTCCAGGAACAGATAGAGAACTTAAGAAAGTTCCAGGAAAAGATATTTATGTGGTAGATGCAAACGGTGGATATATCACAATCGGTGATAACACACAAAATGCAAACGTGACAAAACCATTTACATTGATTGTGAAAAACGGTAGTCTCGCTGTTAAAGGAAATCTATCAGCAGCATCAAGAGGTATGTATATTGTACCAGACGGTAATATCCAATTCGCGATGAACAGCTGTAACGATAAACAATCAGTACAAGGTATCTTTATAAGTCTTAAAAATATTACATCATTGAATCAAGCAGGTACATCAGCAAACATTCATAATACAAACTTGAATGCATCATGGTGTTCAGCAGGTGATCTTACTATCAAAGGTATCTTGATTGGTAATAATGTATCAAGCATGACAAACCTTAGAAGATCAAATGTAAATAATTGGTTTAATGATCTCTCTCCAGCAACACAAATTGCTGAAAGACAAGAAAATCTTCTTGATCGTGGAGCAGTAGTACTTAAGTATAACACAGATATCTTTGATAATCTTCCTCCAGGTGCAGAAGTACTATCACAAGTATTGAATGTGTATAAAAAATAAATCTACTTGTTGGCTAGAGGGATCATATACTATGATAATCTCTACAACAATAGACACCTAAGAAAGACAGGCCGTTGGCCTGTTTTTTTCTTTTAATTTTATTTGTGATATTTATATGAAATCTATGACTAGAGGAGCTGTATTTGAAATACGTATATAGTCGAATTATATTATAATACCATAGATATAAGTATTGCAATATAATAAAAAAACCGACCATAGGTCAGTTTTATATATTATATATTAATTACTATGTAATGATTTATGCTTTATCTTTTGCTTCTTCAGCAACAAGGATTTTATGAAGGATACCATTGATAAGTTTTGGTGCTCCTGTATCTCCATATTTTTTGGCAAGCTCGATCATTTCATTTATGATAACTTCTTTTGGAGTTTTGATGAGTTTGAATTCTGCATATCCAAGAAGAAAGATTACTCTATCCATAATATCCATATCATTATATTGGAATGTTGTTGTATAGCTATTTACAAGTTCTGGCATAAGATGAGCATAATTGTCATATGCAGGTGCCATTTTATGGAGATAATCTGCATCTATTCCACGATCAGCAAGTTTTTCAAAACAGTGTTGGATGAGGTATGTCATATCATTGTCATACTCATCAAGCGGGAACTCATCATTGAGTGCTTTCGCTAACTGATTAGGAGAGTATTCTTCTTTTTGTTCCAATGCAGATTGTGTAATATCGATATCACAAATTTCCTTGAGAATATGCTCATTTTTTGCAGTAGATCCTGCAGTGTATTTCTCATATAAGTACGTAAGAATCATTTTTCTTGCGAGTATGCGTGCTTGAATATTCATGGTATGACCAACAATAAAGAGATAATTAGTTTACTACTATATAGTATAGGGAAATATTTTGAAAAAGCAAAAGAGACTGAGAGGAAATACAGTGTTTCTCATATTACTAAAAAAACAGAGCGGAGCTCTGTCTTTCGTAGTAGAGAAATCGTATGTGACATACTCTAATAAGAGTAGTTCTAAACTATGCTTCAAGAATTTTTTTACCACCTGTTTTGATAGTGATAACTTGTTGTCCTTTGTAGAATCCACAGTGTTGACAAACTCTATGAGAAAGTTTGTATTTTCCACAATTGTTACACTTAGAAAGTGCGTATGTGTCTGAAAGATTATTAAGGTTGATTCTCAATCGAGTAGAGTGTCTCATGTGTCTCTTGTGGATCGATATTTTTTTTCTAGGAGTTGCCATACTGGATGTAATAATTAAGAACTAAGAAGAATAATTATGCAGTTGCTACTTCAACAACAGTCTTGAGGTATTTTCTACCGTCAAATCTTGTAACGTTTTTCTTTTTGAAAGTTACAACATCATCAACACTAGCGTGGATAGAGAAATCTCTTCCTTTGTAAGTGTTTTGACCAAGTTCATACTTGTCACCTTTTTGTCTAATGATGATATTACCAGCAACTACTGGTTGTCCACCAAATACTTTGACTCATCTATATTTTGCATTCGAGTCTCTGTGGTTTTTAGCCTACCCCGGGGCTTTCTTTTGTGCCATAGTAAGTAATTAGCTGATCGTACGGTAGATACGCTTCTC
>CAXYYI010000058.1:0-5659 GCA_964293055.1 uncultured bacterium
CTACCTAAAGAGAATGCTATCATGTGTTTGAATCAAAGGATAAATATTTGTATATGTTTTTTATCTTTGCATACTGTAATTGTCTCAATTAAATGTTTTAAAGTATCTTGGCATAATAGTTTGTGGTAAAAACGTTGAATCAGTATTGCGCTTTTGCCATAGAGAGATTTGTTCCTGACTAGATTTTTGTATATTTTCAACTAATCAATCTATATCATTAGTTCAATCCATCGGTTTTGTTGTGGTATTAATTCCTGCATGAGAAGAACTATTATTTGATCAATTACTACCATCTCACTGAGAACTATTTCATGGAGATTTTTTTTCAGAACTTTGTTTTTGTGTTTGAGTGTTTTTTCATCATTCATTATTTGTATATCAGTCTGTAGATAGGTATCATATAACAATTATAAAAACTACACAACATGTAGAGATTATGATGCTTGTTATGAGTCAGTTTGCTATATGTGTAACATTCTTTCAATTAGTTGTTTTCATCTGACTGATTGGGACTAATAGTAGAAAGACGTTGTAAAAGAAAAGTATGAAGTCATTTTGCTTCATCTTGTAACAGTAAAATCTTATCAACATCTAATATGTCACTCGTATGGAGTATTGTATGTATCTCTTTTAAACGACTATATGCTTGTTCAAATGATTGTCACTCAATGATACTGTCAGGAGAGTTTTGCATAAACACATAGAGATGATAAAAAATATGGTAGAGGAGTGTAAAATGATGTATAATCTTATTTTCCAATATACTCTTTCCCTACCCATTTTTGTAAAACAGTAGGTACTTTAATTGTACCATCTTCTTGTTGATTATTTTCAATAATTGCAACCATTGTTCTACCAAGAGCAAAAGCTGTTGCATCATTCATATGCACATATCCTTTTTCTCAATCATTTTTTTTGTATCTGATATTGAGTCTTCTTGCTTGATAGTCAGTCATATAATCTCCACTATGTGTTTCACGATACTTACCTTGTGTTGGAATCCATGCTTCTACATCAATATGACGATAGTCACAATCACCCATATCACCAGTACAACAAATAAGAACTTGATATGGTATTTCGAGTTGTTGCATCATCCATTCTTGGATTGCTATAAGAAGATTTTGTTCTTCCATCCCATCTTCAGGAAGACAGAATGTTTCCATTTCAAGTTTATCAAATTGGTGTTGTCTAATCATACCTTTTGTATCTTTCCCATAACTTCCTGCTTCTCTTCTGAAAGCAGTTGAATATCACAAATATCTTACTGGGAGTTCAGTTTCACCAAGAGTATTATCCATTTGTAGAGGTCATAGTACATGTTCGGCAGAACCATTGAGGACAATTCAATCATCTTCATAACAGTATCTCTCATCTTTTGGATTAAGTCTTCCCATCTTATCCATTACTTCCATTTTCATAAAAAATGGTGGAAGAATAAGAGAAAATGGTGTGTTTTTAACTTTGAGATTATTTTTAGTGATAATTTCATCGATAATAGCTTGATTTGAAAGAGAGTCCATTACCCATTGAATCATTGCAAATTGTAGTTTTACAAGATCATTTTTGAGATAAACAAATCTACTTCCAGAAATAGTTCCAGCACTATCAAAATCTAAGATATCAAGTGCAACACCAAGATCTGCATGATCTTTAGCGGTAAATCAAAATTCTTTTGGTGTTCCCCATTTGCGGAGAACAACATTTTCATTATCGTCTACTCCAAGTGGTGTATCCTCTGAGTATGTATTTGGAATTTGTCGAAGGAGTTCTTGTAGTTGTCTTTGTTTTGTAGAAAGATTTTCTGCAAGTGCTTGTAGTTGCTCTTTTACTTGTTTTCCAAGTTCAGCATTTTGTTCTTTTGCTGCTTGATTCTTTTGTGTATTAAGATCTTGTTCTTGTTGTTGGAGAAGTTTTACTTCATCATAGAGATCAGCGAAACTATCAATATCAGCTTTGTTATTCTTGTCTTGGCACACTTTTTTAAGAAGGTCGAGATTTTCTCTAATGTATTTTGGATCTAACATAGTATTGGGTTGAAAAAATAAGATATACTCTTATATGTAGGTATTTATAATTGTTTTTCAAGTATATGTCATGAAATAGTCATATATCTGGTCTTGTATGAACGATAGAAACATGAAATATAGATAAAATCCCTTCAACAAGCCAATCTCAAGCGAGTATGATAATATTTGTTATAGTAGGTATTGGTATATGAGTACTAGTATGATGGCTCTTTGCAAAAATATATTTTCTCCAACAAAGAAATAGTGTCCGTAAATTAGCAATTAAACAATCAAAATCTACAACATTATGATATGTTAGTGAAAAAATTGCGCCATTACTACCAAATTTCCCATATAGTTATAAGGATCTCGTTTTTTTGTGAAAATGAGTAGATTATATTTGTTTTGATGGATTATCAGAAGGAGAAGTGAAACAAGTTGTTCTTATTGAAATTAAGACCTGAAAAAGTCAATTAAATAAAAATGAAGCTATGATCAAAACAGCTATTGATAAGTGAAAAGTAAGTCGAGAGACAATTAGATTGTAAAAATAAGGCGTTTTGATTATATATGTGAAACATATTGATGTGTATCATGAGAAGATACAAATATAAAATCAGTTCAATATGTAATTATCTTGAGGCGCTCAGCGGAAAATGTATGGTATAGTTATTAAAGTATAATTGCCCGGTGAATTCTCTCGATAATTAATATATCAGAACTGGGAAATCATAAAAATATCATTTCTTCCTATCTATTATCATACAATATTCTACTTAATAATACATTATATATATGCAACAAAAAGAAGTCTATCATATTGTCGGAACAAATAAAGAAGATAATATCATAATACAATGAGACAAAGAAGTATCATTGTTTTTTTTCGTCTATGATACAGATTATAAACTCTCTATTGAGGTAGTGTGAGAAAATACTAGTGTCTCTTGTGCTATTATTGTTGTTTCATCTGATCGTGTTAGTAGTTGAGTAGAATTCACAGTTACGCTCAAGGCATCTCATACAAAAGCAGATGTTTATGCATTATCACTTTTGGGAGATAAAGCAAAAGCACAGGTAAATGGAGGAGTGGTTATTGATCCATGACTGATTCAGGTAGAATGATATTTGACAGAGGAAAATATGCTTTTGTGAGATGATATAAAAATTAAAACACTTCCTATGCTAGATGTGCGTTCAAATGATGTAAAAGCATCTCATTGAGCAACTATAGATCGTTTAGATCCTCAAAAAATATTTTATCTATCAGCAAAATGACTTTCTCAAGAACAAGCAAAAAAACTTATGATTCAATCATATATTCAAAAAGCAATGGATCATGCTTCTTATGAACAAGATAGTTTTATTGATGAGGTTTTTGAGAAATTGTGAGGATAAAATGTATATTGTATATATTTTTTGATTTATGTAAATAATTATATTTTCTATTTTTTATAAAAGAAGAGTAAAAAATTGTGTCTATAAGAAAAAATCATTATATTTGGGTATAGTCTTTTTTGTAACTATTTACCCTCAAACCAAAAACACAAATGAAAAAACTCCTATGCTTGCTTATCGCAGTATGCGGAATCCATAGTTCTACTTTGGGATTTGAACTCAATTTTAATGGATTTGCAGAATGAGATCCGATTAAAAATAAGTTCTCAATAGTACACTATACACTTCCAGATACGCAGACAAATAACTATCAAGGTTCATTTTTCTGGCTACCATCGCAACAAAAATTACCAGCGGTTCAAGTTTCATATAATGGTAATACAAAAAGTTGTAGTAAACAGGTAAGAGGATTGTACTATACAAATGCTAAGGGTGCAAGACTGTGGCCACTTGATGAACAAACACTAAATGGATTGAAACTACTCAATAGTGATTATAATAATCTGCAAATTGAGGGTGGAATCTATACGACTTGTGGTGCTTCTGGATCAACAGATATTTATAGCTTGTATGGGCAAGTAACTTTTAAAACAACAGGTGGACTAGACCTAGGAACACTTAGTGCTGGATTTATCTATGATGCGACAACAAATAAAGTGAAAACAGCACAATGATTATATCCCTCATTACAATACTTCAATAATCAAACACCACTTGGATATATCTATGATAATGTAGCTGGTATTGGATTTGTATGATGACAATTAACAGTTTGAGCTCATCAGGCAGTACTTAATGCTTTGGAAGGATGATTAAGTATCAATCAAATCTTTGGATTTGGAGGTAATCAAAATGAAGTTATAGCAAATGTTCCAGGAGGACCATTTACTATCTCTTCAGGAATATCAGCATGATTGGATACTCTTTGGAATATTAGTGTTCTTGGTAATGTACTACTTTCAAGAGGATGATTGGATGTAACAAATAGACAATCAGTACTTGGGAATCCATCTCTTTCATCATCAGTTGTATTCTCAGATATTGTTAACACATCAGATATTCTTAATGCATTAAGAAAAAATGGTGATGCACTATGTAGAGGACAACAAAAGTATGGTGGGGAATGAGCTTTCTTTGATGATGATGGAAATCAATGAAACCTTGATGAAATGGGATTGGAAAATAGAAGTGTTCTCTGTTTTGTAAACGATCAAGATAGTGAATCATATATTGCATGACAACGACCATTATGGATTGATCTTTCAAATCCAAACATATACGATGGGAAAGAAATCATTGTAAAAGGAAGAAATGTTGTGCTTGCAAATTCTATGCCAAATGATGATTCAGTACTTAACCTCTTTGTTGATAATGGTAATGTATATCTCCAAGATGCAGGTCCATTTACGACACAAGTAGCGAATACAACTTCAGAAACAGCATATAAAACATTTGATAAGTGGGGGAATTATATTGGATGACCAGGTGGAGCAGCATATCAAATGTTGACAGCTATGTGAGATAATCCAAATAATGCACAACAGCTTTCTGCATGACGTATTTATCAAGGACTATTAAATCATGGTGGTACTGGTGCAAATGGAGTAGGAAAAGTTAATTATGGTAGATATATTAAAGGTAATATATTTGTAAATGGTATTCTAGCTGGATACAATGTGGCTACACGTGGACCAGCAAGTACGCCATATAAGTATTACTTTCATGGAAGATTGGCGTCTTTAAATACAGCTCTTGCTCAATCAGATAAGAGAAATACATTATTAACAAATTTATTTGGTAGTGCAGCAACAGAAATTCAATCATACGTAGATTTTTCTAAAGTATTTGTATGGCAGTGTCAATTAAATGGATTTGCTTCTGATGGTGAAGGTAATATGACCACACAACCATGTATGGTACAAGATGATCTCTTCAAATTCAGTCCATTTATCCTGATTAATACACCACTTGCAACAAAATTATTACAATAAATTATAAAGAAAAACTCCTCATATTGAGGGGTTTTTTAGTAAATAGAATATATTATATTATCTCTTAGTCTCACAAGTATTTTCTCAAACATGCTTGTACTTCTTGTGGTTGTGCAGATCAATTTGTTTGTTTCATTACTTGTCCTACAAGAAATCATATAGCAGTTTTTTTTCACTCTTTGTATTCAGTTACTACTTTTTCATTATTTTCTATAACTGCTATGACAATTTGGTCTATATCTGCGACTTGGCTTTTAGCTT
>CAXYYI010000059.1:0-5616 GCA_964293055.1 uncultured bacterium
TACTATCTTTCTCATGATATTAGTAAAGAAAAAGCACAAGTATTTGTCCATTGGACACTAAAGACACTCAAAACATTACTAATTCTTGCTTTGTTGTGGTATACTATTCTCATGATCAAACCATGAGTACTCAAATTATTTGGATACGATAAACTATCTATTGAAGGGAATATTGGACAGCGTCCACCAGCAGTTTATCGAACAAGAGAGTTTGAATGACTACCTAGAAATCAATTCATTTTTGAGAGACCAATATCTCGAGGATTCTTCCTTATTGCATTCTTTCCTCTTTTCTTTGTACAATATCTTCAAAGAAGATCATTGAAAAAAACATGGTTTTGGTGGATTGTCTATGCACTTAACATTATCTCAACATATTCAAGAGCTGCTTGGGGAAGCTGGATTATCGAACTATGAATACTATGAGCTGTGACGTATAGAAAACAAATGCGTTTCTTTGTTAAAAAATTGCTTCTACCAGCACTGATTGGACTTGTATGAGTAGCTTGGATTGCAAAAGATCATGTCATTAATAGAGAGTTTTCAAACACATGACATATACAACTGTTTAAACAATGATTAGGGTATTTCTCAGATAACTGGCTACTAGGTATGGGAGCTGGATCTGTATGACCTGCTTCACACTGGGCATGAGGATTGAGTTTTAATCCAGAAAACCAGTTCTTACAAATAGCAATTGAGTTCGGAATTATTGGATTTATCATCTGGATGATAATCTACTTATGGCTTCACTATATAGGATATGAAGTCCTAAAAACAAATTGGAAACAAAAAAAATTAACACAAGAACAATGGTATACAATAGCTTTTAGTATATGAATGCTATGACTATCTATTTCATGAATGGTACTACATAGTTTTACAGACAGAATGATCGTCTATCCATTTATGCTTGTATGATGAATTATCTATTACATGGTACAAAAAAAATCCTCATAATGAGGATTTTTTCTTTTAAAATCATTATATGAAAGAATTAGTTTGCTCCAGTTGTAGCTGTTCCAGTAGCAACATCACCTGTCGCAACTGCACCAGTAACTACGTCTCCAGTAGCAACATCACCACTCATAGCATCTCCTGTCATAGCTTTTTGTTTTGCTTGCATGCTACGTGGGAAGAAGTCAGCAACGTCTTGAGATACTTTTTCATTATCTGCCCAAATAAATGCATATGCAACAAGTCCTAATAATACAGTAACAGCCATAATAGTTAATAATCTTTTCATGAATTTTGTTTGGTAAAAAATAAAAACCAATGCCACATATATATGAAACAGTGAGGTCAATGCAAGAAACATTGTAGTGACATTATTAGAAATCTACACAATTTTCAATGACAGTATATATCTTTTTGTTTTTAATAAAGACTATATCGCATTGTAACCTTGTATATAGTGGTTTGATTATTTTATTATCATATAAGTAGTGTTGTATAGTTTTTTTGATACTCATACGTTTTTTGGGTGTAATATACGCATGTATATCTTCAAAAAATGAGACATCCTTTACTTCTATAAATACAATTGCATCTTTATACAAAAATATACAATCAATTTCTCATCATTGTATTGTATAATTTTTATGCAGAAGTTTTCATCCACGAGCAATATATGCTTCTATGACGATTTGTTCTGCTTGATATCAGCGAGCTCTTTTATGCATGTAGTATCTGTAATTGAGTACTCACCTACTGTTTCTCTACGCAATACAGTAATTATTCATCATGTTTTTAGTTTTTCTCACAACGTGTAGGCAATCGAGCGAATAAAAGTCCCACTTCCCACATGACAACGTATTGTGACATAAGGATATTCATAGGCAAGAAGTTCTATTTTATATATATCCATAAGTTTCTTCATATCATGGACAACTCATTGGCGTGCATCTTTATACATTCTACGACCATCTTTTTTCTTTGCACTAAATGATGGTACAAGTAGTTCAGCTTGTGGTGTCATACTTTGTAGCGCAGCATCTACTTGTTCTATAGTAGGAGTAACTGTTACAGGCACTTCTTCATATAATGCATGATAATCACTATCCCATGTATCACTTATATGAGATAGATCAATAGTCGCACTATATCGTTTATCATGTCCAACTAGCGTACTCATCAACTTTGTATCATCATCTGTCAAAATAAGCAATAATCATGTGGCCAATGGATCTAAAGTCCCAGCATGTCATACTTTTTTATATCATCAGTGGATTTTTACATATTTCACAACATCATGACTTGTCCATCATGTTGGCTTATCAATTAGTAAAATCATATTTTTACACGTATATAAAATTGGGTAAAGTCTTATAGTATATTTATTAAATAAGTGTCTGATATTTTATATAAATACATTCTCTATTGTCCACAAACAAGACGCTTCATTGTACATGAACTACTATCAATAATATAACATACTTGCATAGTTCACAGTGACAACTTAATTTCATTTGTTGGTCAATTACATGCTATATCATATGATTGCATGTTCCATACGGTTTGGTTTGCAGATGTAATAGTAACTGATTGAGCAAACTTCTCTTGCTCTATGCTTCCTGTTCAAAGTTCTTGCCCCTTCACTCATCACGAGTATACAACAACTACTCATTCTGATTGTAAGGTTATTGTAGCTGTATCATATATTCTTCACTGACGCATACGCAACAATGTACGATTTCGAATATCTTCCCATTGCTGTGAAACAAGCGATAATTGTGTGTGATTTTCTAGTGATTGCATACGAAAAGGTATCATAAGCATCATTATTCACATAATAATGATTATAATAATAATTTCTATCATGGTAAATGCTGATTTCTTTTTCATACTATCACCCTTGTACACCACCTAAAATCGTTGTTATAATACCAAATACTGACAATGCAATAAGGACAATCACTACTCATAATACAACAATAAGAACTGGTTCAATAATTTTTGATATACCGCTAATACGAGCAAGTAGGTCTTCTTCATAGATATCATTGATATTTTGTAGTGTTTCTGTTACTTGCGCAGTTTCTTCTCATACTTTGAGCAAAATAGTCGCATTTGATGGTATCAAATGAGGATATGGAATAATTCATTTATACATTTGTTCTCCACGTTGTACGTGTTGTAACATATTTTGAATCATATCTTGGTATGGTCAGATTTCCATAATATCGCGGAGCAACGTCAGAGTATCAACATAGTTCATCCCTGATTGATGAAGTAGTTTCAAATATCTCATCATTTTTACAAGATAATAGTTTCTTACAAGTACTCAGAATCAAGGGATTTGAAGAATTATAGTAAATACCTTTGCTTTTCCTGTCTCACTTGAAAATATAATTGAACACAGAAATAAGAAAAGTCCTATACCAATCAAAATTGTTGCGACATTATTTTTTAGTCCTTCAGAAAGTCACATCATCATACGTGTGACAAATGGCATTTCTACACCTGGAAATTGAGTTGCTATAGAAAAAATACCAGGCAAAATACCGATAAATAGCACAAGTATCGCTATGACAGCAATAATCAAAAGAACAATAGGATACGTCGTTGCACTAATAAATTTATTTCATAAACTATGCAAAAAAGCATATTCTTGAGCCAAATTACGCAATACCATCACGAGATTTCATGATGCCTCACCAGCTTTAATAATTGAAACATCTGATGGTGTAAAATAAGTACTTAATCTTGTCAAAGCATTTGTTAAAGTCTTTCACTCATTGATAGCTGTTGCAATCATACGCCCCACATATCTTTGTCATGCTGTATCACCATCTTGTGCGATAATCTGTATTGCTTCATTAATACCAACTCACCCTCACAATAAATACGCAAGTTCTCTAAAAAATAGAAGCTTTTGCTTCATTCCAAATCATGTTTTCTCTGTATAGGCAATATATTGCTCGATAAGTTTTCTCACCATATTTTATTGTTCTAACATATAGATATCTATAATAACAACAACATCCTGCGAAACATCAGTTTTCACAATATCATATGTTACTGATTGTACAACTCCCAACATAGGAACAGTTGGACTAATTAATTGTTCTATGTTACGCAAAAATCCAAGTAGTCCTTGTTTATTTGGAAATGTCATTGTAACACTCATAGGGACACGAATGAGTTTTGTTGCTTGAATCTTTTGTGTTGTACCAAATGATATAGCTTTGATTTGTCAGTTTACACCGTTACCATCAGATGATTTAATCAAAAACTCATTGAGGTATGCAAGAATTTTTTTCTGATCAATTGCAAATTTCGTTTGTGTTGGTTGCTGGAGTTGGAGAAATGCTTTAAAAACACTCTTTTGAGGCTCATTACGAAGAGCTTCTGGAAGATTTGAACAGTTTGTATTATAACATTGTAAAATCGTATTCTTTTCTGTATCCGATGATACTTGTTTCAATAGAGAAATATCCTGTATAATTTCTTGACGCTGTATATCTTTTTTTTCAATTTCCTGCGTCAGTGTTGTATTAGTATCTTGAGTGGTTTGATATCTAGACCATAGATCTGTCAAAAATGGCCATGCAACAAAAAGACCAAGTGCAATGATAAACACGGTAAGTTTGTATTGAAGAGTACGCACTTTTACCTCTCTTGCAAAAAGCGTTGTTGATGTATTACTAATTTCAGACATTTTGTAGAACTACTTGAGCAACTAAAGTAAATGTATAACCATCTTCTGTTTTCTCATAATCGCTAATACTAATATCTTGCAAAAATTCCAATGCATTGAATTGATCTACAATACCACCCTTTCAATACATTAATTTCAAATCACTCACTGTACCTTTTAAACGTAATGATGAGAAATCAAGCGCAAAATCTGAGAAGCGAACATTACTTCCTCACAACTGTTGTAGTGTACTGAAAACACTCATAACACGTGATAAACGATCTCCTCGTCATGCAACATTTTTTTGGGTACGAACAACTTCTTTTGCAGCAGCATACCTCACATATTGTGGATCTTGCATAGCAAGAGCAATATCACTATCAAGAGATACTACTTTTTGCTTCTGAGATGTTATATTACTTTCATAACGTTGTGTTTGAATCATAGCAAAAGCGACTCAAGCGATCAGAGCAATGACAATCAAAAAAGATAATGCATATAGCATCTTCCACAATCCACGTACAGATGGTCTCTGTTCCATCATGACACTATTTGTCATAGGTAGTTTAGAGTACATATATAAATATAGTTTGTTTCTATGAAAAAACAGCAGGTTTGCAACTGAAAATAAGGTATATACCTTATACTATTTTTTCTTTTTAGCACAGCTCTCACAACGACATCATAATGGTTTTATAATTCTTTCAAAATAGTCTTTTCAATAATTATATGTTAGTTCTGCTCATGCCTTTATTGGTTTGATAGCATAGACAATAATGCGGCCTCTCATCTCTCTAGGTTCACAGTTTGGCTGACATGCATGATTGATATAGCGCGCACGATTATGATGCCCTGTTCCAATAATTGTATAACGACTATTTACTGTAAATAAGTACTTCCCTCCTGCTTTATCTGCAATAGCTGTAGGAACTTTTTCCCCAGTATACTCAATAATTTTTTGCCCTTTACGAATATCA
>CAXYYI010000060.1:0-5538 GCA_964293055.1 uncultured bacterium
AGCTGTATTTTTGGATGATCTATTACACGAATTCACATCTTCTTTAGATGCGGTCTTGTATATAGAAGTTTCAAAAAATACAATGTTTGAAAGAATGCTTGAACGAGGTAAAACTAGTGGAAGACCAGAAGACAAAGATCCTGATACAATAAGTTACAGAATTGAAGTCTATGAAGAACAAACAACGCCGCTCTTATATTATTATGAAAACAAGATCATAAAAGTAAATGGAGAAAACACGGTAGAAGAAGTATCCGAAGAGATCTTAAGTGCCCTATCAGAAAAAGCACTAGGATAAAAAAAGAAGTATCAAAAAACCCCAAGTAATTTGCTTGGGGTTTTATAATATATGAAATACTACATCTGTTTTATTTATAGTACGATTTCACTTGGAACAAAATATACATTCCAACTAATCATCCAATAATTGGTCATACGATACTACCATGTAAGATAGCGGCGAGAAATGACAATAGTCCGGCATAAAATGTATACAACCACCCTTTCTTTGCTCTAGCAAATAGAGGTTTGATAGCCATTGCTTGTAACACAAAGGCAATTCCAGTCAAAGCCATAGAAAAGAACACAATAATACCTGCAACTGGTACAAATGCAGCCATCACACCTATCCCCAAAAGAGCTAATACAGCAGGTAAGCTAATAATCAACCCTAAGATAGTCACATATGGAGCAGCTTTCACAATAAAATCTTTGATATCTTGTGGAATAGTAAATGGCGCTTTTTCTACCAAATACTCATCACCAAGTTTTTCAACATCCTTGAGAAAATCAAGAAACGCTTGCCATGCTTTTTTTGCAGACGATTGTGCAGATGTTGCATTAGAAGATTTATGAGATGTATGATGTGTTGTATCAGCATGTGGTTTATGATCATGATGCACATGATGACTTGTATGGTTTTCTCATGTATCCTCAGTTGCATCAATAATTTCAGGTTTCTCGTTTTCGTGTGACATATTATTGTAAAAAAGAATAAAATCTGTATATATACTCTATACTATACGAATTTTGAAAAAAAACAAGAAAAAACATACTATATTCGTAAAAAATCTCAAAAAAGCATGAGCATATCACTATTTTGTCTCAAATTAAGAAAAAAGTCAAAAAACTTGTCACAAAATCAGTTCTCATTCGTATTACAATAAAGAAATTACTATAAAATACTTATCTTCCCTATTTATATATAAATGAACTTAGAACAGTACTTTAAAAAGATACAGTCACATAAGCTTTCAGAAACTCAAAAAAGTGCGCTATATGAGCGTATTTTGTTGCAAACACAAAAACCTCAAATATCTATTTTCTCTCGTATGCGTTTTTATGGTAAGATTGCTTGATATACATTAGTATTATGAATTATAGGACTCAGTATATATGGTTCATACATAGGACAACAAGATCAAACTAATACAAATATTGCGAGCACTGTATACGCTGACTATATTGCAAAAGTTGTCACAACACAATGAGACTACTATATCGAATCTGCTGGTAATCGTATAGAATGATCAAACATATCTGATGGAGATACTATTGTTCTTGCAAAAGATAGTTCACTTATTGTTCATGTTGGTGATCATGTAGAAGGAAAAATTACAGGACCAGCCAAATTTATTGTACGTCGCCAAGACGCATGATTTGCTATTACATTGGAAGAAGGTGATTATATAGAAGTAAGCACTTTGGGTGACCAACAGTCTGCACCACAAGTTGCTCTTGTATCAGTAAATCACAAATTTACTGCTCGTACAAATGCAGGGAAAGGATTTCACTTTGTTCTTACTGAAAAGAACGATCAACCACTCGTAGTTAATAAGTCTGGAGAAGAAATAACAATCATTAATGAACAAGAAAATGGTAAGACTCAAACAACCCTCTTAGCACAAAATAGAAGTATTGAAGTATGAGAAACTGTTATCGTTGCCAACGGTGCAGGACCACATACTGTTGTGACTATTCTTGCAGCAAATACACAAAATAGTGATACCTCTGCTGATGCCGACTACAACAATTGATTCTTCAGAAATATGCTTCTTGCATCAAGTGATGCACAAGTTGGTAGTGAAACTAGTAAACAACAACCAGAAGCTATGACAGTAAGTGATACACAAGCCGGTACTGAAACACCTAATCCATCAATTGATAGCAAAGAAGTACGTAGCAACCTTATACCACAATTTGTATGGGTAGATGTAAAATACATTACATACTACTATCTGAATGGACAAACTCATGAATACCATGTTGCATATGAAAACTTCCTCAAAAGACTCTATAACCTCTACGGCGCTATGAATCTAGAAGTACCAGAAAATAGTAGATTAACTATACAAGAAGAATCTTATAAACTACAAAATCTTACTGTATTAGCTACATATCTCCGCCAAAACCTCCCTACAAGTGTACCAAATCATCAAGCAAACACTCTTGCAACACTCATAAATGTTCTTCAAAAACTCCAAACACAAGACTTTGGTTCATATAAGTGACAAGGCCACAATGTTGATGAAATGTTTGCAAAGATCCAATAATCAATTATACATACTACACCAGTCTAATAACACATACCATATGTGCTCTATAATTTCAAAAGACTATTTGAAAAACTCAAACGAAAATATAGAATATCTCTATGAAAATCTATACCGACTTTGATCTCACAACCTATAATACCTTCGGTATCGCAGCAAAAGCTGCGATATTTTTGGTAATTGAACATCCTGATGATTTTTCTACTGCCATAGCAGCACACGGTAAACCTGGTCATATTTTAGGTGGTGGAAGCAACCTTGTAATAACTAAAGACATCCCATGAGTTGTACGACATATTACATACAATACTATTAGTGAAAATAGTATAGCACTACAAAATAATAATATAGAAACACTATGAGATACTTCATATCTCACAGTTGGTGCTGGTATGATACGAGATGATTTCGTACGTTATACTATACAACAATGACTACGATGAGCAGAAAATCTTATTGCAATTCCAGGTTGTGTTTGAGCATCTCCTGTACAAAATATATGAGCATATTGAGTAGAGCTACAAGATATATGTTATAGCGTAGATATTTTTGATATAGAAACTACTGACTACAAAACCCTATCAAAAGAAGATTGTCATTTTGCATATCGTCATAGTATTTTTAAAGAACTACCATGAAAATACTGTATCTATGCTGTCACCTTTGCACTTTCTAAACTACCACGTCCTATTCTCACATATACTCCTGTTGCACAAGCACTAGAAAACAATGATATTCAGATTACACAACAACGCATTGCTGATACAATAGAAAATATTAGACGAAGCAAGCTACCAAAACCACAAGACCTATGAAACAGTGGTAGTTTTTTCAAGAATCCTATAGTATCTCTCAAAACTCTGGAGGAACTACTAGAAAAACACCCAAACATACCTCACTACCCACTTACAAAAGCAATACAAACAGAAGAACAATATACAAAACTCTCAGCTGCACGACTTATAGACAATAGCAATTTGAAATGATACCGCGAATGAAATGTTGCCACATATTCATCACAACCACTTGTTATTGTCAATCACTGATGAGCAACATGACGTGATATAATCTCATTTTCAGGTAGCATTATACATATAGTATATGAAATTTTTGGTGTTACACTAGAAAGAGAGGTTAATATATGGTAGTAGAAAAGACATAGTATTCTGCTGGTCTGTGTCACACACCTATTTGCATTTCTCATGTAGGAATAACAAGTTTTTCTTCTATTAGTTTTGTTCTAAAATTTCTAACATTAAGTGATTTCCCCAAAATAGTTTCACATATTTTTTGTAGTTCAGTGAGTGTAAATTTTTTTGGTAGTAGATTTTTTGCAATATTAGTTGTCAAAATCAGACTTTGTAATTTACATATTGCTTGTTCTATAATTTTTTTATGATCGTATAAGACATGAGGTAATTGATCTATATTATAGAATTGAGCATTTTTAGTATGATAACCATCAGTAAATGGGAAATCTATATGATTTGTAAGAGCCAAAAAAGCAGATGAAATAATTCTTGCTCTTGGATCTCTTTTTACATCATCAAATACTCATATTTCATAAATAGCAAATTTATTATATCCTGTTTCTTCTCACAATTTTCTTTTAGCTGCATGAGACAAAGTTTCTTTTTCATTTATAAATCATCATGGCAATACCCATGATGGCTTTTTTATATCACTTCTTTGCACAAGAAGCACCTGTATAGTTCATCCAACAATAGCTATTACTACCACATCAACTGCTACTAAGATACTTGTTTGCGGAAGACTAAATGTCATAGATAAAAAAACGATAGATAAAATTTTTTAAATATTAGAGAAATATGAGGAGAAAAGCAATAAATTTTACTTATTTTATTTAATAAAATAAGTATTGACAAACAAATCTATTTTCTTATTATACTTATGTTTTATCTCTTCTTAATCATCCCATGACTCTCAAACCATGACTATGAAATGGACAAGAATCACATGAACAAGAGAACAACCCATGAGAGCATATTGCTCTTCAACCTAAAGCAGCAACAATCACGCAAAAAACTGCTTTTGACCTAAAAAACCATATTGATAACTATCCAGACTTTCCTAAACCATGAATTCAATTCAAAGACATCTCTCCTATATTGATGTCAGAGGAAGCAAAGACTTTCATTCTAGAAAAACTACGTGAGTTTAGTATCCATGCAGATATATTAGCTCTCATGGATGCTAGATGATTTTACTTCAATATGGTTGATAAAGATGCTATCCCTGTAAGAAAGAAGTGAAAATTACCATGAGAAACTATCCAACAAGAATATCAAAAAGAGTACTGAGTCGATATCATTGAAATTCAAACAAAAGCTATCAAGCCATGACAAAAAGTAGTCATTGTAGATGATCTCTTAGCAACGGGAGGCACAATGAATGCAGCCGCTCAACTGATTGAAAAAGCATGAGGTGAGATAATTGGTATATTCAATATTGTCCAACTCAATGATCCATACTGTACAACAGAAAGAGAAAAATATAATCTTAAAAGATATAATATCAAAAGTCTTGTTCATTATGATGAATAAAATACAGTTCCAATCTGATTACAGACTTAATAAAGAACCTATTAATTTCTTACCTATTACACCATGACAACAACTCCTGAAAAAGATAGAAATCATATCGCTGTTACTCCAAGCAAATATAATATCATGCTTATTGGAGCCCCAGACACACAAGAAAGAGTCCAAAAAGTACAACATGTACTAGCTGAGAATCTTGCAGAAGAAGTAAGTATGCAGATAGTACCATTTAAAAAATTTGCAGATAGTGCATGGGATCCTCTACTAGAAGACTCAGTACGTGGGAAACACGTATATGTCTATGCTGATGTAGAAAGTAATTATAACGAAACAGAACTACATGCTGATATAAGTTCAAGGTATATGTTTGCAAGAGGTATATTAAATGCAGCAAAATTATTTGGAGCAAAAACGCTTAATGTTAT
>CAXYYI010000061.1:0-5485 GCA_964293055.1 uncultured bacterium
AAGCGGATAAGAAATTATATCCATTGGAAATTGCATTCCATGTGACAGATTATGTAGAAAAACATTTCCCTAGCATGATGAGTTATGAGTTTACTGCTAAAATGGAAGCGACGCTAGATGAAGTTGCTGTATGAGAACAATCACGACAACATATGATGCAAGATTTTTATACACCATTTGAAAAAGCTATACAGGAAGCAAAAAAATGAGAGAAAACAGTAGTTCCCGTCTGAAAAAAATGTCCAAAGTGCCAAGAATGAGAACTTATCTATAAGTTTACTAAGTTCGGTAAATTTATTGGCTGTGAACGCTATCCAGACTGTGATTATACAGAAAAAACCCAAGAAGAAAGTGATGCACTTGCTCCATTGAAAGAAAAATATGAGTGACAACCATGTCCTGAAGGAGGAACTATTGTTGTGAAAATGTGAAGATTTTGACCATTTTTAACATCATCTCTCTATCCAGAAGTGAAATGGATATCGTCAATTCCAGATGAAAACCTTCAAGCTTTGGAAGCTGAACATTGAGGAGGAGTCTGTCCAACGTGTGGAGAGGGTAAATTAGTAGTGAAAAAAGCTCGTCGTGGTAACTATTTCTTAGCGTGTAGTAATTATCCAAAATGTAAGCATGCAGAAAATATCCCATGACAAAAAAACACATATACTCCTACTAAGAAAAAGTAGTTCTCCTTATCGTACATTGAGACTGTCTCAATAAACAAAAATTGCCATAATTTTGACAAGATGATAGTAAATCTATATAATAACTATATAGACTTTACACCATCTTGTTTTTTTATGGATTCAAAAGAATTACCTATATGATCCATACTTGATGACCGTTTAGATAGGCTTGTACAAGAGCCATTTGAAAAACGATCTGGTCAATTGACTCCAGCATTGAAAGATGCTCTAGTTTTGGCTTTGTGAGATAATCATGATGTAGAGGCTATGAGATTCAAACTTGAAACATTAAGAAAAAATCAAACAGACTATAGAAAATTTGAACAACCAAAGCATTTAATTGAATCTCAGAAGAGATATTATAAAGATATTTTCTCTGAATTAGAATTACCAGATATAGTATATGACCATACCCGTTATATAGATTTTGTAGAATATGAGAAATCATATAAACGCTATCCAGAAGAAATGAAGCTTCTCTATATTCGTGCATGAGATGTGATGAAACATCTTATGGAGAAGTATCAATATGCTGATAATGAACAAATTAATAAGCCCATACAAATAGATAATACTGATATATTGCAACAAGAACTATTAGATAGATTATATGGTAAAGCAAAACAACAGACAATGATGTCATTGAGACATTATATGCGTGAACGATATACATACTTTATTTTACCGACATCAGAACGTCCATATGCTGTTCATCCTTCATATATATTTGCAATCTTAGAAAAGTATAATCACTCATATTTTTCAAAAAAGAATAGTTTTAGTGGGATGATGTGAGAAATATGGGGTAACTACTGCTTATCTTGATATGAGGATAATAAACAGAGTATGGAACGTGTTGATACAAGATTTGCAGATGCAATTGTAGCTGATATGTTTCTAAAAACTGATGAAGTATATAAGTTTACAAAATATGGTAATCAAAATAGTGCTACTTGAGAGATATATGAGAATACAGTAATTCGATTAGCCGTTGATTTTAAGGTAAAATGATTTCTGCAAGAAAGTTTTTGTAAGTATGATAGTCATCATAGAGATAAGGACGCATATGAGTTATATAAACATAAGAGGGCTCACCTTTTGAGACATAATTTATTAAATATACCATATTCAGAAATATTATGTCATATGGAATCTCATGTAAATTGGTGAACAGTAGATGGGACACTCTTTACATTAAAAAATATGAAAGAGAGACGTTATATCTATGTTAAATCATTTTTAAAATCAATGCCATACACATCAATATATGAGAAAAATTATATTGGTGCTCACTATAAGCATCAACAAGAAAAAAGACAGCATCAAGAAAAACAACAAGCATATTTGCAAAAAAATCCTATATATATTGATATAGAGTATGAACAAATTATTGATTAGTAATATCTATAATAGCATCCCATACTTGCATATCTCTTAATTGATCAGAGTGAGTAACAAGATATAGTGACATATCATTGGTTTTAATATAATCTTTGAGCATATCTGCGACAAGAGATATTGTATCTTTGTCGATATTGTTAATTGTTTCATCAAGAAAGAGTTGTGATGCATTTGTCATTTTTGCGACACCCAGTATCCATGCTAATCTAAGAATAGATTTCTGTCATCATGATAGGGACTTTGCAGTTCTTTCTCCATGACTGTCACGTATAGTAATATCAAGTTCAAGTTTATCAGAACTGGTTTTTTTAGGGATAAAATGAATACTAAATGATACCATTTTTGCCAGAGAGTTATTTACATATTCAGCAAAAAATGGAAGAGCGTCTTCAAGTACCTTAATCATAATTTCCTTACTAAAAATACGGTGTAGATCAGAAAGAATTCCTTCTCTTTCACGTAATCATTTGATAGCTCGTTGATTATCTTTATGTGTTTGTATAAGATATTCTATACGTTGTATTACTTGTAAACATTGGGTTATAATAGATGTTTTTGTATTATAAAATGTAATTGTTGATTGTATTGTTTCTTTTTGACTTGTATGGAGTGTTGTTTCAAGAGCTATTTTTTCTTTTTCCCATAAGAGTATATCGGCTTCAATACTTGCAAGTTGTTGCTCAAGTACTTTTAATTCTCCTTGTGCTGTTGCATATATAGTACGACTTTCTTGTAGTTGTTGTGTTCTATAGTTTTCTTCTTTTTGTAGTTTTAAAAAGTCATCATAATGCATTTTTTCTTCTTTGATACGTGTATATTCTATACGCCAAATATGTGTTTTAAAATACTCTAATTCATTATTGAGACCTGTTAATTCGTCCTTCTTATTTGCAATAGATTGTTCAGTATTCTTTTGCACTATTGTATTTTTGGTTGTTTCTATAGTCTCTGTTAAACGATCAATATTCTTTTTGAGAGTACTGAAAAATCCAGTATTAATTTGTTCAATAAAAGGGCAAGCATCACCAATTTTTTCACATATGAATTTCTTTTTTTGCTCATAATCTCATTCCAAATCTTGGCGTTGTTTCTCGTATGTTGCTAAAATGTTTTGATCTTCTTTATGTGCGTTTATGAGTTGTTCTATTTGTACATTAAGATTTTTCTGTTTTTCAGATAAGAGGACTCATTGTTGAATAAATTGTTGTGTATACTCCCAAAGAAGAGAAAAATCCTTTGTTTTTGTCAGAGGCTGATCTTCATGTATTTTATATTTTTGGCTATACTGTTCTATTGCATCAAACCATACTATAGGTAATCCTTCTAATCGATTTTCATATTTTTTTTGTGCTGATATTCATTGTTCTTGAGATGAATTTTCTCAGCTGAAAATAGTTTCTTGTTGTTGAATAATTTGTTGTTGTAAACTAATATTGCGAATAAAATTTTGCTTATTATCTATAAGTATTTTACCTCTTTGAAGATGATTTATATAGTTTTGTTCCAGAGACTGTAGTCCTCATAAAAGTGCATGTTGTTTGTCACGTTCTATAGTGATAGTTTTTTGTATCTCCTCAAGTAGATTTGTGATATTTGTATCTCGTGAAAAACCAGTGATGGTAATATGATCTATAATAAGTTTTATGTCAGATATGTAGTTTTGTATTTTATCTACTGTATTTTGTGATATCATATTATTGATGTTTCATAATACAGAATCTGTCTGAGAACAGAAATCTCATAAATATCTCCTTAAATTTTGATCAACATCATCAGTAACTTGTTTTGCTTTTAAAAGAGCAGTTACTCATTTTTTTTCATCAGCAATTTTATCTGTTGCACTATCTATACTAAGGAGGCCAAATATTTCTTTGAATAACGAAATTCTATCACCTGGTGTCAACTCAAATACATTTGTACTATCTTGCATAAGCATAGTCGTATTGATGAATACTTCTTGTGGTGGCAAAAAAGGTTCAAGCGTCATTTGTACATCAGTTTCATTTTTACACTCAATTTGTTCGTGAGTTCAAATATTTTTAATACTATCAAATATATCTTTCCCATAATTTACTATATCTCGTCATGATAACTGTGTATATAAACTTTCTATTGTGATGTTCTCTACTGTATATAGTGATGATTTGACAGTATCATTTCATGATTTTGTTCTTGTGATATTTCTGATACAAAGTAGTATTTTTCATTGATGCTCAAATAGTACTTTTACTTGTCACTCTGTTGCTTTGATTGATAGCATAGGACGAGAACTGTTTTTATACAGAGCAAAAGATGGTCAATCAAAAAAAAGAAAACTTTTCCCAGAACCAATTGGAGCATTGATCATAAATTTTCAATCGCGGAAAAAGAGTGATACTGTTGTATTGAGAAATGGTCAAATGTTATAACAAGAAAATGCTAGTAATTTCATGTAGAGTATTGTTTATAGGTAATCAAAAGTTCTTTGAGTGTAATGAAATAATCTTTAAATGATATATGACCTTGTGGTATATCTTTCCATATAACTTCATGTTCATAGATACTATATCACTTATGATGAGCAAAACATAAAAATGCAAAATCTCGTCATCGTCTCATCGGTTTTACAATAAGAGCAGTATCTTTAAGCACTGATCTAAAAATTTTACATCCACATTGTGTATCTTTATATGGGAGAGCCAGGAGTTTTTGAATCAATCATCATGATAAAATTTGTCATAATTTTCTTTTAAAAGTTCTTTGAGCATAAGGGAAAACCCTTTTTCATATGACAACATCATATTTCTTACTTTTTTCTATGCAGTTTTTGATTTCATCAAGACTTGTAGCATTATCAATATCTCGTAAAAAATAGTAATCACATTGTGTAGGAGAGTTTTTTATGCCATATTGTATAGCATATCACTTTCACTGATTCTGTGAGTATGAAAGAATAGTATATGGGATTTGATTTCAATGCATGTGTTTTTCTAGTTTTTTAGCACTATTATCTATTGAACCATCATTTATAAATGTTATATGACATACAATATTTTCTTGCCTTATATAAGAACAAAAATCTTGTAGTGGTTTAATCATTCTATGTTCTTCATTGTAACATGGAATAATAAAGTTTATCATTTTTTATGTTTACGTAATGTATAAAGAAAGAAGAGTCATGATAAGATGCTGATAATATAGCTCATGTATATATACCATGGTTTTGTATATTGTAAATAAACTATATTACTATTGCTATATCATATCATTCAACCGTCAATTGGTGTAAGAGGTAATTTTTCTCAAATTTCATTATAGAGTTTCCATCAAGGATAATATGATAATTTTATTTGAAGAAGTGATGGAGTAGTAGTATGCGTTATGATTTTATAGAGATTTGTTTTTACTTTTTCGAAATC
>CAXYYI010000062.1:0-5430 GCA_964293055.1 uncultured bacterium
AGATCTTTTCCTGCTTGTGCAGCAACCTCATCGCCCATATAGTATTGTGCTGCAACATCAAGCCATTCTTGGACACCTTCTCTACTATAGGTAGAGAGAACAAATGGTGCAAAATCCTTTTGTGCAAGATCATAACCGAATGTTTTTTTGAAGTATGTTTTGATATGTACATATACAGCATCCAAATACTCTTGTGCAATATCTGCATCATCAATAGCATCAACCTTGTTACAGATAAGAACAATATCTTTTTTGAAAATATCTTTTTTACCATCGGTTGTATCAGCGTGGACAACAAGTTGCCAACGATTGTTTTTTATTTCTAGATCAATTGTAATATCTTCAATAATACCGTAGTCTCTTGAACTCATCAACGATGTACGCAGATAATCTAAGAGCTCATCAAACAGTACTCCAAACTCTTCAATACCACGTTCATATCTACTCATATCAAGCATAAAACACAAAACACGAGCTTTCATAATATGACGAAGGAACTCATTACCAAGCCCTTTTCACTGACTTGCCCCTGCAATCAGACCTGGAACATCCACAACATTGAATGATACATCACGGTGTTTTACCGACCCAAGATTTGGAATAAGTGTCGTAAATGGATAGTCAGCAACTTTTGCTTTTACATTTGCGATAGCGTTTATCAGACTTGATTTCCCCACACTTGGTGTCCCAATAAGTGCTATATCTGCGAGCAATTGCAATTCAATTTCAATCTCTCTTGTCTCTCCTGGTTCTCCCAACAATGCAAATTGTGGATACTGATTAATTGCATTTTTGAAGTGCATATTACCAACACCTCACTGTCCACCTCTACAAATCACAAACTGATCTCATGGGTTATAGCATTGCCACAATGGTTTCCCTGTATGGACATCACGAACAATAGACCCCAATGGTAACTCAATAATCAAATTTTCAGCTTGCTTCCCATATTGTTCTTTTGTTCTTCCTGGATCACCGTTATCTGCAACAAGTTTTTTCTTAAAGTGAAAATCGACAAGTGTATTGACATGTGGACTTCCGACCAACACAACACTTCCTCATCTTCCACCATTTCATCATGCAGGACCACCGTAAGGAACTCATGCTTCACGACGTGCACTAACTACTCCATCCCCTCATTTTCCTGAAACAACCGTAATGGTCGCCTTGTCATAAAATTTCATTTGTTATAGCTATAGAAACAAAAAATAGTATATTAGTTATATATCGTACTTGTTACTTGTTATGAGTATATGTATCACATTATATCTATAGATATTCGTTGAAACTGCATACTCTCCTGTAAAACTTTGCACAAACCTACTATTGTATTTAATTATATATATTTGCTCATGAAAATAAAGCTGATCTGTATTTCTGATAGTGACAAACATTTTGCACAAGCAATTGCTGAGTACTGCAAGAGACTTGGAACAGATTTGCAGATCATAGATATTAAGCCAGAAAAGAACGGTAATCGCCAACAAATAATCACCAAAGAGACTGAAAAATTGATAGATGCATTGGCTAAATACAAAGACTCTCATCGCATCCTCCTTGCCAAAGAAGGCAAAGAGTACACTACAGAAAAATTTGTCAAAATGATAGAAAAATATAATACAATCACATTTGTAATAGGCGGTCCATACTGACCTGACCTCACGCTCATCAAACCCCACATCGACGATTATGTCGCCTTCGGCGCCATGACGATGCCTCACGGCCTCGCCAAACTTGTCCTACTAGAACAAATCTATAGAGGGAAAATGATTATAGAAGGGAGAGAGTATCATTATTAGGGAGGGTTTTGAATAAAAAAAATTGGACAGAAATGTCCAATTCATCTTTTGTTATACGCCAACAAATGCTCTAGCATTGTAATTTTTGCAACATAACGAAAATCATTTTTCTTTTCTTGCTTGATAGATTCAATTTCCATCTTCAGTAACTTCGTTGTCTCATACTGATGATCCATTTTATTATACAGTACGAGAAGAGCAATTTGCTCAATTTCAACTTCCATTGCTTCAAGATAATCTTGAATACACTCTGTTAAACTTGCAGTTTTCTTTTGGCGAAGAGTCTTTGTGAGTAAGTCCATTGTTTTATATTTAGGTTTAGTTTTCAAGTATATCATATCATCATAAAATTGCAATCAAAAAACCTACTCAATATATGAGTAGGCTCTTTTTTTAGAATTCGAAATAACATTATTTTACCAATCCTTCTCTTCTATGGAGTGCCATAGGATCAGGTTGTTGTCCACGGAATCTAACATAGAGTTCCATAGGGTCTTCTGTATCTCCTTTTTCAAGAATGTTTTTTCTGAAAGAAATTGCTACTTCTTTATCAAAAAGACCTTTTTGTTTGAAGAGTTCAAAAGCATCAGCATCGAGAACTTCTGCCCACTTATAGCTATAGTACGCAGCATCGTATCCTCCTGAGAAGATATGAGTAAACGTACATGATACTGACCCACCATGGATATGTGGTACAAATGACAATGGATTCCATACATTTTCTTCTGCTTGTAAGACATTTTCTATCACACCATCAGTAGTAGAGTGAAACATAAGATCTAACAGACCAAGTTTAACTTGTCTCAGACCATTACTTGCTACCATAAAATTTTTGGTTGCATGCATTTTTTGTATATACTCTGACGGAATAAGTTCACCAGTTTGATAGTGTTTTGCGAACAAGTCGAGACTTTCTTTTTGTGATACCCAATTTTCCATAATCTGGCTTGGTAGTTCAACAAAATCCCATTTTACATGAGGACTAGCAAGACTTGTATATGTACACTGGCTCAATAATCCATGCAATGAGTGCCCAAACTCATGGAACAGGGTCTCTACCTCACGATGTGTCAACAATGCTGGAGCATCTGCAGTAGGTTTCGTAAAGTTACATACGATACTAATATGCGGTCTACTCACTACACCATTACTCAATCCTTGTGTTCTAAACTCTGTCATCCATGCACCTTGTCTTTTTGATGCACGAGGGAATAAATCCACATAAAATAATCCAACATAATCACCATTTTGTTCTTGTACTTCATAGACAGTCACATCATTATGATAGACAGGGATATCAGTTCTTTTCACAAACTGTAATTCATACAACTTCGTTGCATGAAGAAACAATCCATCCATCACTGCGTCTACTGGGAAGTATGGACGCAACATTTCATCAGAAAAAGCGAAATGTTGTTGTCTATATTTCTCTTCATAGTAAGCCAAATCCCATACTTGCAAGTCTTCAATACCATCAAGATTTTTTGCAAACTCTTTGATCGCATCAACTTCTTTTTTAGCAGATTCATAGTATGTATCCACGAGTTTTTGTTCAAATTGTTGTACAGTAGCAAGATTTTTTGCCATTCTTCTTGAAAGTACAAAATCAGCATACGTCGTAAATCCTAAAATCATTGCTTTTTCATGACGCAGGGCAACAATACGTTTGATATACTCTTGATTATCATACTCTCCATGAGTTGTTCTTGTCACATTTGCGACAGCCATGTTTTCACGCAACGATCTGTCTGTACAATATCTCATAAATGGTAAAATACTTGGTGCATGCAGTGTAAATAACCATTTCCCTGCGTGTCCTTTATTTGCAGCTTCTTCCGCAGCCGTCATCACAAGCATTTCAGGCATATCTCCCAATACTGCTCTATCTTCTACAAACAGTTCAAATGCATTTGTTGCTGCACGGACATGTTCAGAGAATTTTGGTTGTATAACTGCCATTTCTTGATTGATAGCAGCAAGGCGTTGTTTTTTATCATCTGTCAACAAAGCACCTTCTGAGGTAAACATAGTATATGTTTCTTCTAGGAGTTTTTTATTTTCACCATGTAACATAGCATACTCACTATCATATACTTGTTTTACTTTTGCAAAGAGTTCAGCATCGAACAAAATAGCATTTGAAAAATTTGCTTGCATCATTTGAAATGATTCATTGATAGCAACAAGTTCTTCATTTGAATCTGATTCGTATAAATTACCATAAACAAGTGATATAATGTTTATAGCTTCACTTGCTGTCTCTAATGCAACAATTGTATTTTCAAATGTTGGATCATTTTGTTTTTTGATGTTTACAACAGCATTTTGCGCTTGTACAATAGCCCATTCCATAGCTGGCAAATAATGCTCCGGTTGTATTTGGTCGAACGGGATAGCATTATCAAATGTATTAAAATTTTTGTTTTGTAAACCTAATAATAAAAGGTTTGTTTCTTGTGTTTGCATAATGTTTAAATTTTAAGTTAAATTTCATTTTAGAAATACATCATAAATATTCAATATACAATTACAACTCTTTGTCAACCCCTCAATCCTCTCTTGCTATCATACCACAAATAACTATAGATTTTAGCAGGTATTTTATTTGATATTCTCTTAATATAAATATGATAAAACTTTTCCGTGCTTTGGCCGTAATTGCAGTTTGTGGAGTTATTCTGTATATAGCACATATCTATCAAAACAAAACAGCACTGCAAAAAGAGATAGACCTCTCAAGAACAACAATAGTGACACAGCTTGTAAAAATGAGCAATGTGGAAACAGCGAAGATGAGTATGCAAAAAATTATTGCTGGGAAAAAAGCATTTGAAGATCTCCTTCCAGGAAATACAGTTGACAATGCTATACAAAATTTCCTTTTCGAAGATAGTTTACAACTCATTGCATATGCTGATATAACGGCTTGATTCAATCTAAATAATATTTCAACTGGTGCTGTATCTGTCAATGAAAACAAAGAGATCACTCTCATACTTCCACAAGCACAAATTCTCCATGCATCATTAACGCCAGAAACAAAACCTTTCACGAGAAAACGTGGTATTCTCTCTGCTGGTGATGTGCAACTCGAGACAGATGTTAGAAACAAAGCTCTTGAAAAGATGACTGCTGAAGCTATCCAAAACTGACTCATCCAACGTGCACAAGAAAATGCAAAAGACGCTTTCAGTAAATTGTTTGCACCTATGTGATATACACTCAAAGATGTACAATTTAGTACAGGAAATATACAGTTATAGAAATATATCATTAAATAGACAATACACACAATTTTCAAAAAAATATTGAGAAAAAATAATTACAGATACACTAACAAAGCAAGTATAAAATACCGATTATTATATGTAAGTCACTGTTTCCCCGACCTTTGGTCGGTTTTTTCGAAGAAAAAAACCACGTCAGATGGAAGGTTTGCGTTTGGGTTGATTATCAAAAAGTAATCTCTATATATAAAGGTTGTATTTATTATTTCAGAAATATGTATATGAAACATTCATTTGCTAAAGGAACTGGATCGTCTTATACGATTACTGTTGAACTTAACGCTCAAGATCGCGATACGCTTCATCAAAAAACATTACAATCACTACAAGGTGAGGTAAAAGTA
>CAXYYI010000063.1:0-5413 GCA_964293055.1 uncultured bacterium
GAGGTTTCAATTGGAAAGAACTATAATTTTTCATAGATTTCACAGTAAAAATCACTACTGTAATATATACAATACGTGCCGCAGTGGCTCAGTCGGTAGAGCGTTCCCATGGTAAGGGAAAGGTCACGGGTTCAATTCCCGTCTGTGGCTCAGCAAAGATGTATAATACAATTATATATACCATAGAATATCTATTTCTTCATAGTATACACTTATGTACAAACGTCTTACACTCCAACAGGTTTTATGAATACAATCACAACTCTTTCAGCGTCTTCAAAGCATCTATAAAAAAGAAAGATGCCAGATGCTCAAAGAGTATTTGAAAATTGCAACAAAAGAGTGAAACGATCTCTACTATATGAGAGAAGGAAACGGATTTTTTAGTATTTCAAAAAAACCTGACGGGACATATTTGTTTATTGATGAGATAGAAAAAATAGAACTTCCATTGGATGAAGCATGAGTCAATGAATTACACAACCTCCTCAAATGAGATAAGAAAGTACAAAAAATTATGAAAGGAAATCAAAGCATCAAAAATACTCTAGAAGATGAATTTGATAATGGTGATCGAAGAACATTTCTTGATAAGCCATATCTTGTATACGATATAGAAACGACATGGACAAGCAACGATCTGAAAAGTCAAAAATTCGTTCTATGATATATGCTCGATAGTTCATCAGGGAAGTACAAACTTGTTGAAGAAGAAAGTGCACAAAAATTCGCTGACTATCTTTTGAAGTTTGATGGATGGATTGTTGGTTTTAATCAAATTGGATTCGACAACCCTGTTATGCTCTACAATACAGATTTCGATGAAGAGAAACTTGCAATACTCAATAATAAAAGTGTCGATATATTCTATTTTATGCGACAACGTATTGGAAGAAAAATTGGTCTAAATAAACTTTGAGAAGCACTTATTGGACTTAAAAAAACTCTCGACTCTTGAGCTGAATGATCAAATATTCTCAAAGAATACCAACAAACTGGCGACAAAAAACTTCTCGAAGTAGTAAAAAAATACTGTAAAAACGATGTCAAAATGACACACCTTATCTTCCTCTACCTCCTCAAATATAAAAAACTCTTCGAAGAATGAGAAGAAATCTTATTCACAGACGAAGAACTCATGGAGTACTGACAACTTATGGCTGAAAAAAACACCTGAGATAATAATATACAACAACGTATGTTTTAAAATTTATATATATCAACCAGATTTCTTATTAAAAAACTTCACACATATATGTGAAGTTTTTCTTTTTATATAATTAACTACATTTCACTTTGTCCTTTATGCAAAGACGGATTATACGCTTGAAATAGTAATGATACAACATCGGTAGTTTGCAATCTTTCTACATGCATACCGATTGCTCCAAGTCACTCTGCAATCACAGAACATCTTGTATCAAGTTGTGATTTTGTCTTCAAAAACCCACGATAACGAGCCACAATTGACTCTGCTGAATCCTTTGGATTCAATGCTGACAAAAGCTTATCAAGCCATGACTGTTTCATCATTGCTTCATCATTTTTTATACTATCATACAGTGGCACAATAATATAGAACTCTTTCACATAGAGTAATCCTTGTGCAACATTAATCTGTTCAAGAAATGAGATGTAATTTTGTCCTTGTTCTTTGAGTGCATCGTTCTCAATACGATTCACATTTTTTTGCATATACTGTACATATGGCGTCAAATCCAGGTAGTTATTACGAACCAATATTTGAATAGGGAAATCAAGTCCGTTCAAAAATCTCTTATAACGTTCCAAAATAATTTGTTGCTCATCGCTATTTTTCAAATCAAGATTAACTCAATCGATACGTAAAATTGCACGCAATCCTCCATCTTTTAGGATAATAGTATCACTTCTGATTTCAGATATAGGCAACATAGTCTCTGTATTGAAGAGCTCGTTTGGATTTGTTTTTTTGATTTTGTTTTTCTCAAATGAGAGGAGAGAGAGTGCCATTATGTACCACTATTGTAAACATAAAATGTGAAATTCACGATATATGCACTAAGCCCAATAACAAACAGTGCTATTGCTGCTCATATAATTGTTTTTCTTGCATTTGCAATACCATCGTCAGATTTTCAAAAGAAAATCATATAAAACGAGTAAATAATCAACACAAGCGCAATCAATCCTAACAATGCAAGCACATAGTTAATAATAACTTGTACATAGACAATTGCTTTTCCTGAACCAGATGGATCAGCATAATTAATACCAAACAAGTCTAGCATATTTTCCAATATACTACCACCTTGATTAGTTTGTTGAAGCACTTGACCTGCATCTGTTGTCGCACCTGCAGTGTAGTTATTATCTGTATATGGAAATGGTTCTGCTGCATATGATGGATTCATCAAAAACATATGTATCAGTACAGTAAACGCAATAACAATCCACTGTTTCAATAATCATGTTGCACGTACCATTAGAGAATTTGTGCTATAAGATAAAGAATAAGATTAACAACGAGTGCACTTACACCAAGTCCGATCAGTGCAATTACAGCAGTTCTAGCAGCTTTAGCTCACTTCTTGAATTGCCCATCATCACCTGCTGCTGTCACCATCAAAAATCCATTATACAACAAGTAGATCAATGCAACCAATCCGACAAGTCACAACGCCCAGTTCAAAATATTTTGAATAAATGCAATTGTATCATTTTGCGCTTGTAGAAATGTGGTAATTGTTCCATTGTTATACAAACCATTGATACCATTGTTCGGATTACTTGCACCTTGTCTTAATGGATCACCTGTGATATCATTTGTTACAACAACCTCTTGGTCATTATCAGTGAGAATATCAAAATATGACGACGCAAAAGATAGTCATGATACAGCAAAAAATGAGTAGACACTCATAATCGCGATACCTAGCTGATATAAAGCATGTTTTTTCATGTGTACTATGAACTAACTAAATCTTCTATAAGTATACTGAAATATCACAAAAAATGCAAAAAATCAGCAAGAAAATAGATGATTTATACGATTTTATAGTCGAAATATTTTGAAAAAAGAAAAAAACCTCAATTATGTGGCATTTTGACGTACTATTTATATTTCTTTTACTTCCCAAACAACAACGCACGCAACTCTTCCTGCTTCCCAGTCAAAATATAAGTTTTTACAATATGGTATGCAAATTTCTCATTTCTAAAAAACGGTTGCACAAGAAGCTCTAAGAACTCTTCAAAACTATATGTATGAAGCGTGATTTGTTCACCAGCATCCCAATCTATATCTTGTATTTTTTTCGTATTTCTAATAATGTAAAAATACTCCTCAAATACAAATGCGCCTCACATCGTCATACTCATCCAAAAACTAACATCTCATTCCATACCAGTTTCTTCAAGAAATTCTCTTTCCATAGCCTGACGAGGATCTTCTCACTCTTCCATAACTCCACCAAAAAGTCATACTCTTTCAGAAGCCCATCATGGTTGCAACTCTTTTGGCAGTATAATACGATCTCCATCAATCCATATCCCTTGTACACCATCAAATCTCTTGGCTATTTCAAACGTTTGAAAACTACCATCAAACATCTCCTGTTGCCACTGCCACACAGAAAATCTTACTCAATCAAAAACACGCTCTGCATGTGGAGGAATACGACTCATGCAACAAAAAAATTATTATATAAATAGAAATTACCTACACCTAACTATACAAACTCTATCCTCTCAATCTCTTCATAACTCTCTCTTTCCCCATCACTCCCATAGACTCATAGAGATCTGGTGTTGTCGATGAACACAATAGTTTGATACGGAAGCACATTGCAAGATCACCGATCTTACCAACATATCCACCAGCTTTGAAATCTGCATTTGAAGCAGCAAATCAGTGTTTTGCACCAATCTCTTTGAACTGTGCAAACCATGTATCTTTTGGCATAGCAAGGTCTAAGACGCTTTCATACTCATCCAAAAACGCCGCCATACGATCGTTATCACATACTTCAGGAACTGCTGGAGCATCCTTATGAAGTGCTTCCCATGCGTTATCATAGAATGCAGGAAGTTGATCGCGAACATCACTAAATTTACGATATCTTTTTGGATCAGCAGCAGTCATACGCTCAATATTCAGTGCAGCAAATGTATATGCAGGATCTTCCTGCATCAGCTCGTAGAGCTGTTTCTCAACAATTGCATCACCTTCCATAACTTGAATACTACCACCAAACTCTTTTGCCCATGCAAGTGCTTTTTGATAAAAAGTTTCTTTATCAATCTTAGCAAGCCACTCTTTACTCACAAACAATAATTTTGTCATATCAAAAAGAGCTCCTGCAGTATTCATACGTTCTATATGGAAAACATAGTCCTTATATGACTTATCTGGATTATTTTTTTGCCACTCTTCAAAAAATGGATCAATAATATTAGTCAAAAACTCCCAGATCGCATCTGTTGGAATTCCTTGTTCAATAAACCATTGAACATTTGCTTCTGGATCATGACGTTTTGACAATTTTCTCTTGTTACCAGTTTCTGCATCAAGTTTCAAGAGCGGAGAAATATGCGCATATTGCGGTGGATTCACTCCAAGTGTTTCAAACAACTGAATATGCAACGGTAATGATGCAAACCACTCATCAGCACGAATCACATGCGTTGTTCTCATCAAATAATCATCAACAAGATGAGCCATATGATACGTCGGCAAACCATCAGTAGATTTCAACAACACCATATCTAAGAAATTTGCTTGTGTTGAAACCTCACCTTTGATCAAATCTTTTACAATAACTTTATCACCAAGTTGTGCTGGAGCCTTGAGTCTGATAACAAACGGCGCACCAGAGGCAATCATATCACGCTGCGCGTCAAAGCTCGATTCGCGTCGCTTTGAGTACTGCCCATAGATACCTGGCACTTTTTTCCCGGCCTGTTGCATTGTTCTTGTTGTCTCAATTTCCTCCTCACTCATCCAACATGGATATGCTTTCCCTTGTGCAACAAAATGTTTCACAAATGCGCGATAAATCTCTTTACGCTCAGATTGCAAGTATGGTCCATACAATCCCACATCAGTAAAATTATCACCAATACGCCCTTCATCAATTTGAATACCAAATTGTTTGAGACCATTGATAATTTGTCCAACACCACCTTCTACTTCACGCTTTTGATCAGTATCTTCAATACGCACAAAGAAAACTCAATTTTGTCCTCATTGATGCACAAATCTTTCACCAACATACGCACTATACACTCCACCAATATGCAAAAATCATGTTGGACTCGGTGCAAAACGACTAACATATTGTCCTTCTAAACGAGGCGGATATTGTAGTTCATAATCCGCAACTGTTTTTATTACATCAGGTCCTGTAATAAACATTTTAGAAATCTTATCTAC
>CAXYYI010000064.1:0-5395 GCA_964293055.1 uncultured bacterium
GTTTGCAATTGTGATTGCGCCATTGGTGCACTTGGATGTGGATACAGTAGTGGATATGATAGAACTTCCTCCGCAAGCGGTTTTGGGAGATCTTGCATTTCCATGTTTTGTGTTGGCAAAGACGCTAAAAAAAGCACCGCAGGTGCTAGCGACAGAGATTGCAGCACAGGTAGCGGAAAATTTGCCTGCACAGTTTGCGAAAATCATTGCGGTTGGGCCATATATTAATGCATTTATAGATACTGCGAGATATACTGGTGCTGTTTTGACTGATGCAATAGTAGGTAATAAAACTATATCAGACCGTGCACGCGCAACAAAAATTCTTCTTGAGTATATGTCAGGAAATCCAAATAAACCGCTTCATGTAGGGCATGCGAGAAATGTGTGTATCGGTGATACGATTCGTCGTAGTTTTTCGGCTGCGGGATATGATATACAAACATCGCACTATGGAGATGATTCTGGAGTGAATGTTGGGTACAATATCGTTGGGCATTTATTCTACGATATACCACTTGATCCAGGTATGAATGCACATGGTGAGCCGAAGAAATTTGATCATTACTGTGGTGAGGTCTACTTGAAAATGAGAGGTATGGATGAAGATCCTGAGTTCAAAGATCGTTTGTCAAAGACTTTGCATGCGATTGAACATAATAGTGATCCTGCGATTATGAAACTTCATAAAGACTATGTAAAACAATGTACAATTGAGCAACTTCGTACGTGTTGGAGAGTTGGTGCTGGATTTAATATGATCAACTGGGAGACTGATATATTGCATCTTGATCTATTTGCAGAGGCGCTTGGAATTTTGAAAGATCGTGGGCATGTTGTGTTTGTGGATGATGCTTTTATTGCAAATGGATGAGAAAAATTTGCTGATGCAAAATGATGTTGGGTGATTGATTTATCATCATTACCAGCTTTTGCAAAAGAAGAAAAACAATATGCAATCTTGGTAAAATCAGATGGTGTAGCAACATATGTTGCCAAAGATATAGCGTTTGCAATGTGGAAATTAGGATACTTACAAAAACAATTTCACTTCTTCAATTTTGTCCAACAACCAGATGTTGATGGTAATAATGTTGGAGGTATAGCTCATGGATCGCATCCAATCTACTCAACAACAAGTGACGAGACAATCGGTGAAAATATCGCCTTCGGCGATTATAATCAGGCAATCACGATTATCGATAATCGTCAAATCCCTGCACAAACAGTTGTAAGAAGTGGATTAGAGCTCTTAGGACTCTTAGGAAAAAATGATGCATGACAAGAGAAAGAGTATACGCCACTTGGATATGGGGTTGTGTATTTGACGCCAAATACATTGCTTAAAGCTGGATTTACTCTCACAGATGAAGAAAAAGCTATGACGAGATTGCCATTTGCCTCTCGTAAATGATGGACTGTGACTATGGATGATATGCTGGATGCGTTGCATGCAAGAGCGTATGAGGAGTCACAAAAAAGAAATCCTGATGCTAATATTACAGTGCTTCATGATACAGCAGAAAATATTGCTATTTCAGCATTTAGATTCTTCCTGACAAAAACAGATATTCTCAAAGATATTACGTTTGATATTGATGAGGTTTTGGATATGGAAGGTGAAACTGGAGCATATGTTCTCTATACAAATGCAAGAATCAAAGCTGTTATCCAAAAAGCACTGACAGAAGATACAACAATTGATGCTACTATGTTTGATGGACAATGAGCAGATACACATGATTTAGTATCATGATATGCTACACTTTTGACACATCCATTGGAAGCACAACTAGTGAAAAAAATAGATGAACTTGATGGTGTTGTTGCACAAGTTATTGATGAACTTGCACCACATCTTCTTAATAGATACTTGATCAGTGCATGTCAACTTTTCAACAGTTATTATAATGATGTTCATATTGGGAAATCAGAACATGATGTGAAAGTTGCAAGATTATATTTGTTAAAAATCTTTGGTAAAACTCTCGAAAAAGCAATGTGATTGCTCGGTATGAAGCCAGTTGAGAGAATGTAGAGAGGGGTGAATATGATTTTTTGAGTAAATTGTAATACATAGAAAATATCCTCGTTATGAGGATTTTTTTATAAAATAAATCCTATTGACATTTTATATTATTATATATATAATATATTTACCCATGTAATATGGGAGATCATTAACATTAATAATAATTTAAACAAGTAAAGATTATGAAATTAATTCATGCAATTCTTTGGTGTTTTGGTTTTTCTGTTGTCGAAGACAACACAACCACACCGCAGCAAACTATGCCCTCAACTAGCAATACATCTACTTCTGGTAGTGTTGATGTTGCTACTGTTTTCCAAGATTATACCTTGTTAACAGTCGATAAACAGTTTAATCATGACGAAGCATGGGCAGCGATTACGGATAAGTATAAATGGACGCCTCAACAGGCTCAAGATATGCTTATTAAATTGAGTAACCATACTAGTAATATGGGAAAAACTGGTAATGGTAATTCAGTAACAATCTAAAAAATAAAAATAATTTAAATTTTAAACAATGCAAACAGTTAAATTTACAAGTCCATTAAGGGCAGCGATTACGGTAATTATTCTTGGTGTTTTAGGGTACTTTGGATATACAAATTATGTAAAAAAAGCATCTGATACTTCAAAGGATGTACCTGTCGTAAACTCGACTACCCCAACTACTCCAAAACCTGAAACTTCAGGAAAAACTGTCTTACCGGTTAATAAAGAAGTTAGAAAAGAGGTTGTAGTAAAGAGTGATGAAAAAACTTCAACTTCTGTGCCTACAAAAAACTCAACTGCTTCTGAAAAATCTATGCCGAGTGTAAAGACAAGCACTGCAACTGCAGTATCTTCAAAATCGGAAACGAAAACCGTAAGTACAGTGAAAAAATCAAAAGTAGTGAAGCCAGTGGTAAAATCTTCAAAAAAATCAGTATCTCCAAAAACACCAAAAAAAGATACTGCTCCAAAAGAAGAAAAACCAACAAAGAAAAAAGATGGAAGAGAGAATATTAATTTAGAAAACTTCTAAGTAAATAAACTTAAATTCATTAAAAAAGTATAATTAAAAACAAGAAAATTTACGTAAAATGAAAAAAAGTATAATTAAATTTGTCTATATGTTGATTGTTTTAGCGACAACAACACTTTTGAGTCAAAAAACAATTGCTCAAGAAAAAATTCCAGCTGGTGCAACATTAACTGCTCCCTTAGAAATTGGTGGAGGTGGTGTAAAACCATTAACACTTATGTTTTTGGATAATAAGTATCGTTCGTTTTTACCCTTTGGTAACTATTCTACTGTAGATATAAAAATCTCAGGAGATATAGAAAAAAATGACGGTAATATTACTGATCAAAATATCAGTAAGACGGCGACTATTATATTGCAGATGTATAAACAAGTTTTGAGAGACTATTATAAAAAAGGTCTTTCGACAAAAAATATTGTTGTATACTGTAGTAGTGGTGTTGGAAGAGCTAAAAATATTAAAGCTCTCACTGATGCTGTGAAAAAACAACTAACTACTTTAGAAAACTTTAGTGACTTGGAAGATGTTATGTCGCCAACTGCTGCACTTTATAAAAATAAGGTGTATGTTGTGGGAGAAGATGAAGAGGCTAAGTATACAATTGCAGGTTCTATACCATTTGCAAGTATTACGAATGCTCTAGCATTGGATCAAGGAGGTAGTAATGGAAAAGGAGGTTATGTTGTCGAATCTAATGGGAAATATATCGGTGTACCTATGGTGTACGATCTTGGTTCAACAAGGATTGCTGAGAGAGTACGTCAGAAAGTAACTGTAAATCCATCAAATAAAGAGGAGTATTTGCAAGCTTATATAAAAGCATGTGATGATACTTTTGATGCTGGATTAGCAAATGATATATTCTCGGTATTTGGAAATATAGATGGCGCAGCTTTTAAAACTGAGTTGTATTTGACTGGTGGATATGCATTTATCTTGTCAACTTTACTCTATCCAGATGTGCCATTGGACCAACAATTAGTCCGTTTACGTTATGATGACATCAAAAAATTTGCAAATGATGTTCGTGATGTAAATTACTATAATGGTCTTTTAACGAGAGATGTTAGTAATCTTGACCAAAAGCTTCAAGATAACTATAAAAAAGCTCTTAGTATATATAACCACTTACAGCTTATTGCTGCAAGTAAGTTATTCTTAACATATGCTGATGCAGTTGATGCAAACCAAAAACAAATCTATTTCAATAGATATGGATTGCACGCAATGCCATCAGTTATTCTTGGGCGTTGCCTACGTGGTGACCTCAAACTAACAGAATAAAAAATAATTATTTATGAAACGTATAGTATATTTGTTATTATGCTCTTTATTGTTTTTGACATCTTGTAAGGAGGAAGAAGTAAATTCTTCTGTTAAACCACCGACGGTACTAAACACACCTCTGTATATCGGTAAATATCTCTATACAAAAGATGCAGAAAAAATTATTGCAAAGATCCCATTTCAAAAACCTGTACATATTTCTGTCTTAACAGGGTGTGTATGTAGTGAAGTGGTGGGTGAGCAAACTACTACTAAAAGCAGTTCACAAGATGATAATCAAAAAGAGATGATAATTGCCGGCGATATGTTGGAATATATTAAATCTTTAGATAAAAATCTGTTACAACATTTGTATGTGTATTATATGTATACAAATGAGTGTAGTAATTGTGAATCTGGCGGTACTGGGGATTTAGTTATTGTTGGTCTTTTCTTGAATATTCAAGATGATGTACCATTGGAAAAAGTTACTCGCTATACAGTAGGGAAAAGTACTTCTATTGTGTCTGTGGGAAATAATACTCCTAATAAACAAGTCCCTCAAAATAGAGTTGTAGTACTGCCAGTTGTAAAAAAAGAACAAGCTGTAAAACAACCTGTTGTCAAAAAAACAGATTCATTAGCTGCGAAAATTGCTAATCAAGATCTGGAAAAAACGCCTCCTCAAAAAAAAGAGGTGACGAAAAAATCACAAAATAAAGCTAATACTAAAGTTGCAATAAAAAAATAAAATCCTCCTAAAAAACCTACTAAAGCAAATCCGAAAGGAGTAGTAGAATCAGAAGATGATGGTTTGGGAGCTGTTTTGCTAATAATGTGTGCCATTATTATAATTGCTCTTTTTTTTGGGGCTTTACCAGTGATTAATCTTAATGTAAATTATCTACAAACACTCTTTTTTTTGGAGAGTGTTTTTTTTGTTTTAAAATCTAATAATAAAAAAATGCTCTATATTATAGTGCATTATGATGTGTAATTTATTGATATATCGCTGATATATAGCCCTGACGATATTCTAATTTTCTTATCCCATATTCTCCACCAAACGATAG
>CAXYYI010000065.1:0-5387 GCA_964293055.1 uncultured bacterium
TAATAAAAAACTTCTTACAGTAAATGCACTTGGTGCTTTGATCAATACTATCAAAGGAGAACAAGGAGCAGGAGTAGGTGCAAATATCACATCAGAAAAATTGAATGATCTTCTATCAAATCCTGAAAAAGGATGGTATAATAGTATCAATCTGACTCCAGGAGTATATGCATCACCAGATGGTAAACCAATTATTGGTATGATGCTAGGACTACAAGGAAAGAAAACATCTTATAATAAATGAGGAGATCATACATTTATGTATGGTGCAGCAGTAGGTGCCGGTATGGCAAATGGTAGACTAGTTGCTGGTCCTGGAGTAAATCTAGGATATGAAGAACAAATTAATGGTCGTGCTGTAGTGAAGAGTATTAGTAAGGAAAAAGCAAATTATATTGGTGGAGTATTGGCTGCATCATTGACAGAAGTTGGTGTAGGACTATACTTTAGACAAGATCAATATAGAGCTATTGAACAACAACAACAAGCTATTGAAGGTGGATTGAAGGGGATTCTTCAAAATGCAGTACAAAAAGCAGACTCATTAAATGAAGCTGCAATTTGAGCAGCACTTATGAAACAATTTCCTAAGAGTAACGCTGCTGATATCAGTAAGATGGCTCAAAATATTACAGCAATGATCAAACCATATCTCTTTGAAGCAAAAGATAAAAAAGAACTTCAAGCACATCTTAATGCGCTTGGAGGAAATGGAACTGTTGATCAATATATTGCACAAGTTATGGAAGACTGTGCAAAACTCTATGCACTCGATTGGCGTAATAACCAAGTACAAAATAATATGAAGAGATTCCAAATTACAGATTTTGGAATTGGTAAGAGTTTGAGCTTGAATGCAGCTGATCCAGTAGGAACATTTGTAAAAAATATTCTTCCTATCTATGCTGGAGTAGGTGCAACATTGTACAGCAAAGCAAGATATCAAGATCTTGCATGGAGTAAGAAAAATGCAAATGAACAACTTCGTATGGCATATGGTGTTGACGCAGATGATAAAGTTTCAGAAAAATGGTCTGATAAAGTACCTAACCTAAATTTGATCTTCCAAGGAATAGCAGGAAATACAGAATCATCTGATAAGAAAGATGCAACAACAGAGAAAGTTGAAGCACCAAAAGCAGTAGAGTACTTTACTGTTGCAGGTAACAATGTCCTTATTGATCCAGCTGTATTATCACTTCCAGGTATGAATGTAAGTATTCTTCATGCTATGAAGCCATATATAAATTATGAAAATGGTAATCTTGTTGTACCAAATACAATTCCTGTTATGTTCCACTCAACATTTGAAGGGAAGAAGAAATCATATCATTTGATTATTGGTACTGTAGGACTTGAAAATACAGCATCAGTAAAATCGTTTGATAAACTTGCTGGTGGGCATCCAGAAAAAATTGGAGATTTGGGAACAGTATCTGGAGTAGATGGACTAGTTGCAGGTATCAATAACGCAAAAGATAATGCCGATTTGAAAGAGGTTCATAATATTGCAACATTTACAACAGTAGAAAAACTTGGAGCAGGAAGCAAAGCAGAGTATAAAGATTATATAGGTAAAATTCTTGTGTGAGCAAAAGCATGAGCAACACTTGAAGGATCACAACAGGTATCTATTAATAATCAAACATACTACGTGATTGATAATCCAGGACACGCTCAAGTATCGTTTGATAAAGTAAAAGGAAAACAAAATACATATAAGATGACAGTGACGCATAATGAATCACTTCCAATGTCATTGCAATATAAAGGATTTAAGGAATCTACAGTTGTAGCAGAACTTGCAAAAGATATGGCTGATAGAGTACCAGAATCAGTGAAGAAATTTGTTGATGGTCCAACAATCAATAAATTATTGCTACAAGATGCTATTCATAAGGCATGAGGACTAAAAGATCAAACTGTAAAAGCTATTGAAAAAGCTACAACAACAGATTCAACTGAAGCATGGGAAGCAGCAAGATTATCTGCTAATAAGCTTGCTGGATCAGAGGTGTTTGTTTGGGGCGAACCATTAGTACTACAAGATAGTTTGAGATACTTAAATGCGAAAATGGCATTGACACCTGCTGCTCGTGATAGAGATGCAAAACGTTATGAAAAATATAAAGGTGATGCATCATCTGATATCATTAGAAGTGATAATGCAGATGCACAAAAACTTCTTGATGAACTTTATGCAAATGGTAAACTAGACACAACAAAGAATGCACAACTGAAGACACTTTTAGGTGGTGATAAAAATATTCTTCATTCAGTAAGTGGTATTCTTGATGCAAGAGCATGAGCTATGGCTACAAGATTGTCAAATGAAAAAGTATATGGAGAGAAGGGAGTTGGAGAGTTTAAAAAAGCATGGAGTGATTCTATTAATGCATTGGGTGGAAAAGATACACAAGTATATGCTGGAAAAGAAATGCAAGGCGCAATTGGTATGGTATTTGGGTATGAAGGAGTTGGAAAGAAAGGACAATATGATGAAAAATTTGTTGTTCAACCAAGACTTGCTACAAAACCTGGTTCTGCAAATGAAAAACCTGATTCATATGTGAAGGTAGAAAGTGCAAGTATGAGAGCTCATTTCTTAGATAATTTAGCACAAGAAGAAGGATGACTACTTGATCGTGTATTAAAACCATTGGTAGAAGATGCATGTGGAAAAGATTGTTACCAAGGAGAAGGAAAGAAATCTGCAATTAATCAATTTGTAAAAGGTATGAAAGAAAAGGGTGAAGCAAATATTACAGTAGGTGGAAAATCATTTACGGTGAAAGCTGATTTTGGACATGCATTCTATAATGAATGTTTCAATGAAACAATCGTTATGAGTAATATTCAAGTAGAAACAACACCAAAACAAATTACAGGTGATACAACATTTGATAATAAGGGTGGTCTTTACATGAATACATACAATACTGTAGGTGAACTTGTGAGAGATCAAAAGAAGATAACAGTAGGAATTATAGCAGGAGAACAACAACAAAAACAAGAAGAATATACATCAGGAACAGATACAGGAAATTGAGATGGTACGAGTACTGGAACTGGTGATGGAGGAACATGGGATGGTGGTTCAGCATGAGATATCCCTTGATGAGATACAGGTAGTGGAACAACACCAGATATACCAGTTGGTAACCCAACACCAGATGTACAATATACAAATACAATGAATGCTTCTACTGTGTATCCTCAAATTGTAAATGCAGTTAACTTCAATAGTACCTCACAAAATATTAAAAATAAAGCATCAACAGATCTTACAAAAACAGAAAAAAAACAAGATGATGAAAAAAAGATAGATAAAAATACAAAAAAATCAGATGATTCATCGAAAAAAACAGAAAAATAGTGTATTATAACGTCATAAATCATTGACATAATTCTCTATAAACGTATAATTTATATTATTCTCACAATAATTATGAAAAAAATCATTGTTTTAGGTATAATAGTAGGTGTGGCAATAGCAGGATTTGTTTATTATCGTAAACATGATTCTATTTCACAACAAAACCCACTACAAGTACAAAATCAAAAAGGAGCAGAAAAGAGTAATCAAACACAATCATCATCAGATGAAAGTGAAGTAAAACCTACTAATCCAGGTGTAACTGCTCAAGATACTCCTCAATAAAAATTACTGAAATAATGATTGATTCACTTTTTATTAATTATATTACATCGAAGATGTATAAGAAAATCCTCCAGTATGTTGCATCTTTTGTTACAGTAGCTATAGCTGCTACCGTAACAAGTATTGCTGCTGCAAATTATTATCCAACACAATCACAAGGTACGGCATATACGCCTACTATGTGTCAGGATAATGGTACAGTATTCCGTAACTATCGTTACTATAAGGGTGCTACATTTTATCCATATGATACATTGTATGGTTCTACAAATGTAGGATGGGCAATTGATCGTGCTGCTAGTAAGATTATGATTTATAATCCACTATCATCATTTACTATTCAAGGACCATCTGGAGGTTTTCTTGCAAAATCAAATAGTAAGCCAGCAGGTGTTGAGAGAGTACTCGCTGCTGCGAACGACTCAGGAACTGTACTGAATGGACCAAATCCAGCATCAGCTACAACACTTGGTATGCAATTGATTTACAATATTGTGAGAAAACCATTGGTAGCTGGTAATGGTGCTGCTTGGGCATGAGGACAATATATTGAAGCTCTTGCAAATGGAACATTTGGACCAACAACAAATTGGACATGGACAAATTGGGCTTATGGAGCAACACAGCAAGGATATGAATGTGCTAATTACTATGTGTCTCGATGTGGAGATGGTGTAATAGATAATGGAGGTGCTGTATCTGGAGCAGCATTGACAGATGCATATGGATATCCAATCTGGACTAATGGAGTTACACCAAATGGAGGAGAACAATGTGATCTTGGAGCAATGAATGGACAACCTGGAAGTGCATGTACTGCAAGTTGTCAAAATGCACCTATTCCACAAAATCCAGATGTAACTATTGTAAAAACAGTTTCAGGAAGTCTAGCATGATATCAATCAGGTGATACAATTACATATACATTAACATATAACAATATCGGAACAGGATTGGCAACAAATGTAACAATCGTTGATCAACTTCCAGCAGGAGTAACATATGTTGCTAACTCAGCAACATCAAATCCTACTATTGCGCAACCAACAGTAGCAGGAAATATGTTGACATGGAATCTTGCAACATTGGCTGCAGGATCAGGAGGAACAATTACATTCCAAGTGAGATTCTCACAATGGTCAGCATGTATGCCATATAATAATATTACAACAATTGCTGCTGTAAATGAACCAGCAACATTAACTGGAAACAATACAAGCAATGCGCAAATTACAACAGCCTGTCCAAATCCAGATGTTATTACATCAAAAACTGTAACAGCTATTTCTGGATCATATATGCCAGGACAAACTGTAGAATATACATTGAACTATGCAAATATTGGACAAGGAGTTGCAAATGGAGTAGTACTGACAGATGTGCTTCCATCACAAGTAACGTATGTTGGTATGAGTTCATCAAAAACGACTTTGGCAAATCCAGTTGTAACAACATCTGGTTCACAACAAGTATTGACATGGAATATTGGAACACTTGCACCAGGTGCAACAGGACAAGTAAAAATCAAAGTAACTATTAATGCAAAAACACCAACATGTACAAATTTGCAAATTAATAATAATCTGACAATCTCAGCAACAAATGAACCAGTGACAGTTTTGGGAAACAATCCATCAAATGCAGCATTTGTAATGCAATGTATTGATCTTCGATCAAATAAAACAGTAAATACAGCAACAGTACAATCTGGGAATATAGTAACATA
>CAXYYI010000066.1:0-5383 GCA_964293055.1 uncultured bacterium
GAAAGATGTATGGCAGTGGGAGATATCTATAAAAAAGCATATACAGGACTATATTGTGTAGGGTGTGAGTCATTCAAAACTCCAAAAGATTTGATTGATGGAAAGTGTCCAGATCATGGAGTACCACCTGTAGAATTTGCACAAGAAAATTATTTTTTCAGACTCTCAAAGTATAGAGATCAATTAGCGACATACTACAAAGAAAATACTATCTTGCTCCCTGAAAATAAGCGTCAAGAACTGCTTAATTTCGTAGAGAATATGGAAGATATTAGTATTTCAAGAACCAAAGAAAGTCTTCCTCGATGAGTGCCAGTGCCAGGTGATGATTCGCAAGTTATGTATGTATGGTTTGATGCATTGAGTAACTATATAGGTGTAGCAGGATTTCCGCATGATATGGATAAGGTTGCAAAATTCCGACCTGGTGTCCAAATTTTTGGACCAGATAATTTACGCTTCCAATGAGGTATCTGGCAAGGTATGCTTGCAAGTGCTGGTTTCCCATTTACAAAAACGTTGCTTATGCATGGTATGGTACTTGGAACAGACGGTAACAAGATGTCGAAGACACTTGGAAATGTCGTAGATCCTATGGAACAACTTGCACAATTTGGTGCAGATGCAGTGAGATATTATATGATTGCATGACTTCCAACATTTGGTGATACTGCATACAAACCTGAAGATCTTATCAATATGGTAAATAGTCATATTGCAGATGGGTTTGGTAACTTGCTTTCGAGAGTGATTGCTCTTGCCAACAAAAAAGAACTTACACTCCATGCTGATATATCTACTTGTACACCAGCTATTCGTATACTTTTGGAAGAACAAAAAAACCGCGTTGCTCAGTATTTCGATGCATATGATCTCTACAATGCTGCAAATACAATCCATGAGATCACTATGGCAGCAAATAAACACATCAACGATATCAAACCATGGGACAAAGAAACAGATCCAACTCTTGCACAACAATGTATTCTCGATTTATGAGTTGCTCTCTACACACTCGTTGACCTCTATGCGGTTATTATCCCAACAATCGCAGATAAAGCGAAGACGATGCTAGAGAGTATGGAGAAGGGAGTTTTATTTGTGAAACTTGAAAATACTATTGTAGCATAAATGTATCTTGTGATATGAAATTTTACCTGGTTTAAAATTATGATTTTCTCATGCGTTTCATACTACAAGTCGTAGACCATGCGTCTGTCTATGTTAAAGAAAAAGAGTATAGAGCTGAAATAGGGCAATGACTGCTTATTTATGTAGGAATACATAAAGATGATGTGAGTGACTATCAGCAAAAGATTGCCCACTTTGTGGGCAAAATTCGTGGATTACAATTGTTTCATGTGGATGGAAAATTGCAAGGATCGCTAGATTCAGTGTGATGAGAAATATTACTTATTTCTAATTTTACGCTATACTGAGAAAATAAAAAGGGAAATAGATTTGATTTTGGTAATAGTGCCTGATTTGCTGTTGCAGAGCTGATTTATAATACACTGGTAGAGCAGTTGCGTTTGCCTGTGAAATTCAGCACAGATGAGAATATACTGTCAGAAATCTCAGTCAAAACTGGGTTGTTTGGAGAATTTATGGAAGTAGACAGTAGGAATGGCTGACCAATCAACCTTATTCTTGATATTTAGTATAAAAATGATATAATATGATAAATAAAAACTAAAAATTAACTTATATGAAACATGTATTTATAGTAATGGCTATGTTTGCACTAGTAGTGAGCATGGCTGGTTGCAATAGTGTAAGATTGTATACTAACCATAATAGTAAACAATTATTGCAAGAGCAACACCAGACACAAACAAATAATGTACAAAATATTATTGGTGGAGCGTATTTGAGAGATGAAGGTATGCTTGGCTTCTTATGGTATGTGCCATTGAAGAAAAATCATCTAGGAGTGATTGAGATAGGACAATATCGATTTGCTCAAGAAAATGTTGTTTTATTCTTGATTGGTATCTTAGCGTTTTACTTGCTGCGTATCAAAAAAGAGAAAAATTTATACCGTGCAAATAAAATCCAATTAAATGCAGTAGGATTTCCGCCTTTGATGGACGCAATACAATCTCATGTAAAATTATTTATAAGAGCAAAAATCTTATTTGTAATGCTAAATATTGTTACAATTATATTGTTTGTTGGGATGTTACTTCATACAAACCATATCATTATTCATGATATAGCAATATACAAAATTATAATTGCTTTTGTAGTATTGATATTCTGTATGTATTTGTACTGGCACTATATGATGTTATATACAAATATATATGTAAAGTTAAAGCATGACACTAATGATTTGACGGTGACATCAGATTTTACGTTAGTATGGGTTATATTGCTTTCTGTGATTCTATCATGGTTTGGTGTAATAGGTATTTTAAGTGGAATGTTTTTTCCTTTAATGACATTGTTTATTGCTAGTGTGGTATTATCAATGTTAAAAACAAGAACCTGATTATCGGGTTCTTTTTTAATTACTGTAAGAAGTTAGGTCAATATTTTTTATACCTCTATTTCAAAAAATTTATCTTTGGCTGTTTGTCCTGATATCATAGTAATATGTCTTTTCTTTATTCCAAAATAATCTGCTAGTGTTTCTATGATTGCCTCATTTGCTTGCCCATCTATAGGTAGTGCTTGTACTGAGACTGTATAACTATCTATATTATGGATTTGATTTTCATTTTTTATGACGCTATTTATGCGTGCATGTGGTTTGACAAAAACATGGATACGCATTGTGTGAAAAATTTTATTATAAATTTTTTTATGGTATAGTTTTGTAACTATTAAGTGATATTATCCAAATAATCACATTTGTTGTGGTTTTTCATAAATAACTTGTAGCTCTCTAATATTTTTTTCCATAGAGTTAAACTGATATTTTTTAATTAAAATATCTCTCATGTGAGAAAAATTAAATTGTGTTGCAAAGTCTTCTAAAGGTTTTTCTTGTACACTTGGTACATCCATAAGTTGCACAAGTGATTTACTTTCAAAAGCTATGTCTTTATTTTCGCGAAGTTTTTCTTGGAGTCATGCAGGAGTAATTTTATCAAGATTTTCATAGACCTGTTCAAGTGTTTTATAGGTCTGAATAAGTCCAATTGCTCCTTTTGGACCAATACCTTTTACTCATGGAATATTATCACTCGCATCACCAATAATTGATAAATAATCAATCATATATTGCGGTTCAAATCATCGTTCTTGTGTGAAGGCTTCATAGGTATGTTTCAGTCACTTCATAGGATCAATACATGTGATACGATCACTTATAAGTGCTTTCATATCTTTATCACTTGTCATGATTTCTACATCACATCCAGCTGCAGCTCATTTTTTTGCCATAGTTGCGATAATATCATCTGCTTCATATCAAGGTATTTCTTGATAATTAATATGTATTTCATCTATAACTTCTTTGGTTGTTCTAATTTGCCATTTGAAATCATCTGGTAGATCTGGTCTTTGTCATTTATAGTTTTCAAATTGTTCATGTCTGAGTGTTTTGTGAGGTGAATCCCATGCAAGCAAAAAATAGTCAGGTTTTTCATGAAATACTCTGAATAACATTCTTAAGAATCAATAAATTGCATGTGTTTGGCGTCCTTGTGCATCAGTCAGTGCAGGTAGTCCATAGTATGCTCTAAATAGATATCATGATCCATCGACGATAATAAGTTTTTTTGTCATTATGTTATATGATTGTACAAATGCTTTATATATAAAGAAATGAAATTGGTATACAATATACTTTAGTATTTTTCTGTAATTAAATAATATATCAAAATGTACTGGTAAAATAATGCAAAAATCATATAAGAAAACTATGCAGACAACTCAAAAAAAAAGTATTGCTTCTCCAGAAGCTATGATTCAATTTTGACGTGATATGGCGCAACAAGCGACACATGTTTTGTTATATGGTGATTTGGGCGCTGGTAAAACACATTTTGTAAAATGATTTGTTGAAGCTATGGGTGTTGATCCATATAAAGTACAAAGTCCTACATATACTTATTTTCACGATTATGAAGGGAAAATATTACATATGGATATGTATAGATTGGAAGATAAAAACTATTTTATAGAAAAATGATTTTTACAACAAATTTCTGATTTTGATTATGTTGTGATTGAATGGCCTAAATTTACAGAATTATATGCAGCTGGATATACACAAATTACCATTACAAAAACATGAGAAACAGATAGGGAAGTAGAAATTAAAAAATATGATAATTAATTGTAAAATAATTTATTTATAAAAAATATTACTATGGTACAATTATGAATTTATCAACACTATAAAGGTAAAAAATATGAAGTAATATGAGTAGCAAAACATTCTGAAAACCTTGAAGAATTAATTGTGTATAAAGCTTTGTATGAAGATGAATATTGAGTGTTTGGACAATTATGGATTCGTCCATTGGATATGTTTTTTGAGTCAATAGTTATTAATTGAGAAAAAATTGCGAGATTTAGTTATATTGGAGAATAAAATTGATGAAAAAATCAGATATTCATTTTGTATTTGAAGAGCTGCATAAAAAATATGCTGGTGCTACAACAGAACTTGTTTATGATACACCATTTCAATTGCTTGTTGCAGTTATTATGAGTGCGCAAACAACAGATAAACAAGTAAATAAAGTTACTGCTCATTTTTTTGATGCAATACAACATCCAAAAGATATCCTAGCTATTTCTCCAGAAAAATGGGAGAGTATGATTCAATGAGTGTAATATTATACAAATATAGGAAAAAATAACCATAAATTATCAGAAATATTATGTGATAATATAATATATAATGACTATAAAAAAAATGTTGAGAAAAAAATACCAATAGATACAAAAATTAAAAAAGAATTTATCAAAAAACGATGATATCGAATTCCAAATACACAAGAGGATTTGATTACACTCCCAGGTGTAGGAGAAAAGACTGCGAAGGTTATTTTACAAGTACTCTATGGTCAAGCTGTTATTGCAGTAGACACACATGTACATAGAGTTACAAATAGACTTGGTATTGTAAAAACAAATGAACCGTTGCAAACGTCTAAAATTCTTGAAGCAAAAGTGCCAGCAGAATTTAGAATGGACGCTCATCATGGCTTAATTCTTTTTTGAAGATATCATTGTACCGCAAGAAATCCTCAATGTGAAAATTGTCCTTTTATAAATATATGCCCATGGTATAAAAAAAATAAAAAACTACAAAAAAATAAAAAATAATTTATTTTATTTATGTATAAAATAGTCGGGATATTAAAGTCAAGTAATAAACCTAGCCTAGTATAGATGAAGATTGCACGAATAAAAAACAAGCTAC
>CAXYYI010000067.1:0-5350 GCA_964293055.1 uncultured bacterium
ACTCAATCCTCTATAGCTTTTTTAAACTCCTCTTCTGTTACATAATTATAATCAATTCAACTTTTTTCTCACTCTCTTAAAGGTCTTGTTTTATAAGACAGAAGTTGCTTATAATCACTATGCCTCTCAACCAAAAGACGCATCATTGTATTTTTTCATGCTCACGACACTCCTCACAATAAAATAAATACTCCTGTAGTCTCAAGTTTCATATCAATATTATAGACAAATAAATGATGGTAATTTCTTACGTGATTGATAAGTATTATACGGTGTATACAATGATGTTGATGATCATCAATCTAAATTTACAAATTGGAAATTTCAATTTCATAAACCAACATTATAAGCAAATACAATAAATTGTGGCAATGAAATAGGTTGTGTTGCTACAAGGAAATGCAATGTCCCATCAGGATTTTTAATCACTCAAACTCTTGTTGTTTCTCTCTGCCAGTGTGAACTATTTTTCACTATAGTTTGATTAATTTTACCATCACGAACAAGCCAAGGTCAGGCGTTTACATATCGGCTTGGTGTACTAGTCTGTTGTAAAACATTTTTAAAATCAAAACTATTATTATCTTACATATCTATTGTAGTTCAATTTCATGAGAGCAATACTTGCAAATTTCTATCTATTGCTGGTTGATAAGGTTCTCTCACAAAACTTCAGAACTCATACCAGACACCTGCTGGAAAGTAAGTCCCATCGTTATTATATCCAAAATATGTTCCATTGATCACAGCATTACAATTATTATTAGTTGCTATATCAATACTACGACTTCCTTGTGTAACAAAATGTAAGGAGAATTTTTTTGGTGTAATAACAGTAATTTCTGGTTTTTTATAGAAACTATATACTGTTCAATTTTTATCTATTTTTTTAGTAACAAGCGCTTTATTTATACGAATACTACCCACTTTTGCAGATGTTATCATAGGCATTGTAACAAGGCAACTGGCAAGTATTCAAATAGCAGTATATATAACCTTTATTTTCATATCTATTTATGAGAACATAAAAGATTTTTTATTTTACCTACTGCGTTTTTTAGAATAACTCTCCATATTCAAAACATAGCTATAAATTTTTTTAAATTTTTCTTTGGATTAGTCGTTATTCTCCAAAAAGTTTCCAAAACTCTTGCACGGACAACTCGTTCTGGCGCACGTTGTTCAAATCCACAAAAAAAATCAACAAATCCTCATACATTGAGCACAAGCATTTTATTTTTTTGATACCAGTCTTTATGTTGTTCTGTCCACAATTCTTGAAAAGGAGTTCATGTACAATGCATTACAATACGACAAACATTTTCTTCTTTTCAAGTATCTGATAAAGCCCATTCTTCCCAAGGATATTCAGATCATCTTTCAGTGAAGTGTGTTTGAAATCCATGAACTTTTTGTATACCATAATGCGATTTAAACTTCTCTATAGCAATTTCAAGCCACTCTTTTCACTTTCATATACGTTCATCATATAAAGATGCAATATACAATTCTACTGTATATTTTTCAGTAATATACTGCAGTATACGAGGCGTCAAATCTGTACCATTTAAATTTGAAACCCAAGATTTTGGTTTATGTGCAACATAATCCCATAATTGCAAAGCAATACCATCAGGTAAAAGAAAATCAGAACCTAAGAGTGCTTGTTTATACTCTGTGTCTTTCTTATTTTGTGGCTCTTCAAACAAGTGATACTGCATTGCATTTGCAAAATAGAGAAAGTTAACAACAGCAAAATCTTGTTGTTTATAACAATCCACTATATCTTTCAAGATCTGCTCTGTATCACCACGATATAATTTTTCTAACATTATGGAAGTTGAGTATGATGTAATTCTATTGGCTTTTTTATAGATCTTTTAATAATAAGACACGCTACAAAGATCACAATAAATGCTATAAGACACAGAAATGGAATAGTTATAAATCAGAAATAATCTACTGATTGCGAAGCATTACATGGATTCAATCTCGTACAAAAACTTCATCCTCAAATAGAATCTAACCATGAAGTTTTTTGCAACAAATAATGATATACCTCTAAAATAATACCAGCAATTGATATAGGAAAAATATAGTGGACAATATCTTTATCTTTTCTCAATATACTAATAAAAGAGACCCACACAATAGGATACATTAGAATACGAGCCCACCAACACAAAACACATGGTACAAATCCTCCACCAATAGGGAATAGGTTACCAGCAGCAAAATTTGCTATAGGGTCTCACAAAAATTGATAGTACAAAGATCATACAAGAGCCAAAACTGCTTGTATAAAAATAATATATTGAGCTCGATGTGTTTTTTTGATAGTCATGTGTCGATAAAGAGTATATATAAATAGTTATACTATATTCGTCTCATTCTCTTGAACAAGTAGAGCATAAGAAACACTGTTGCAAACATAATCAGAATAATATACAACCACGCATATGCATTTTGCATAAGTGGTAAGCTTATATTCATCCCATAAAAACCACTTATAAAAGTCAGAATTCATGTTAATGCGGTAAATATAGTCAGAATACGAATAATCGAGTTGGTTTGAAGATTTAGCATTGCATCATGTGTATCTGTTAGTGACTGAATTGTCTCATAGAGAATCAGTGTACTATTTATAATTTTGTCTAATTTCGATTCCAAATCCTCGAAGTACACATCCAAATCTCATTCATAAAATCATCAACATACACTTTGTAGTTCACGTAATATCTCTTTTTGCGGTAAAAATGTATACTTAAAGAATGCTGTATTAGCTTTTTTACGCATGAGTTCTTCAATAGCTTGTTTTGTAATTGTATTTCCTGTCAATGATTGTTCAAGCAATACAAGATCTCTAGATGCATTTGATTGTGATTTAATAGTTTTATCGTACATTGCATCTATAATCGTATAGAGAATATAGTATGGCGATATCTTAAATGCTTCTTCATCCTGTGTATCTGATTCAGCTAGATCTTCTCTATATTGTTCTACTATCTTTGCAACATGGTTTGCTTCATATCTACTCAGAGTAATCACATAATCTTTTCACAAGACTATATTAAACTCATTAAGCATATATTTTTTCGTCAATGGATTATATTTAGGAAAATTAAGAACAACAAAAATTACATCATCATACTGATCAATTTTATGTTGCACTGTCATCTCTTGCAAGTCTTCTGCAATAAGTTCATGGAACTCATATTGTTCTATGAGTTGTTCCAATTCTGCTGATGATGGAGACGCAAGATGTATCCATTTCATGTGGCCGAAGCGAAGTGTTGTTTTCATACTATTTTGGTAGTGAATTTAGAAGAAAAAACAAGGTAAAACACTCTTTTCTACAAAAAAACTACCCCACAAGGAGGTAGTTTCTTTATAGCTATAAGACTATTATGCTTCGTCAGCTGTTGCTTCAGTCGTTTCTTCTTCAGCAGCTGCTTTTTTAGGAGCTTTTTTAGCTGGTTTAGCTTCTGTGTCAGTTGCTTCAGCATCTGATACTTCATCTAAACTACGAGTCTTTTTTTCTGCAGCTGGTTTAGCAGGAGCAGTAAGAGCTTTTACTGAAAGCCCAATTTTTCTTTGGCTAGGATCAAGAGCGATAAGTTTTGCTTTGATAACTTGTCCAAGTCTTACAAGTTCTGCAGGATTAGCTACATTTCTTTCAGACAATTCACTCAAGTGGATCAAACCATTTATATCGTCATAGATTCTTACGAATACTCAGTATGGTACGAATCTCACAACTTCACCTTCAATAATATCCCCAAGTTTGAATTTCTTTGGAATAATTGACCATGGATCATCTTTGAGTTGTTTCGCTGAAAGCGAGATCTTTCCGTCTTCAAATCCGATGATTCTCACGAGCATATTTTCACCAACTCTTGCCAATCTATCAACATTTGCAACGTGTCCATATGTCAACTCTGAAATATGCACAAGACCTTCAATACCTCCACCAATAGTAACGAATACCCCATAACTTGAGATACCTGAAACTGTACCTTCGTATTCATTTCCAACTTTCATACTTCCAAGAATTTTTTCTCTTTCTTCTTTAAGAGCTTCTCTTTCAGAAAGAACGATTCTCTTATTTTCTTCATCAAGATTAATGATTCTTACTCTAAATTCTTTCCCAACAAGATTAAGAAGTTTTTCAAAGATTTTTTCTTGATCACCATCCTCTACTCTAGGATAATTCACTGGAGCAAGTTGTGACAATGGAATAAATCCTTTGATACCATGCATATCTACTAGCAATCAACCAAGATTTGCTTCTGTAGGAATCACAGTAATAATATCATCTTCTTTGAATTTTGCAGAGATATTTTTCCATACATCGTATTGGATAAGTTTTGCGATAGAAATAATGAAGTATCCTTCATCAGATCTTGTATCAGTATCCATAATTTCTGCTTCTAATTCTTTTCCAATTGATAGGTCATATCCATTTCTTTCAAGATCTTTTACTTCTTTAGAAAGGATAATACCTGTAAAAATACCACCAGCACAGTTAACTAGTACTCCGGCATCAATTTTTTTGAGAACAACTCCTTGCACTTTTTGCCCTGTTCTAATTGCAGGGACAGAAAAATGCGCAGCAGCTATTGCTTGTTTTGCTTTAGCCATCAATAAATAAAGCGTAAGAATATAAAAAGGTTTATTAAAATGTTGTATACATAATGTATGCAACTACTATACAATATCGTGCACTGATTAAGCTTTAAGACCTAATTTTTTCACAAGAAGATTGTATCTTTCAAGAGCATTTTCTTTCAAGTATCTTAAGAATTTTCTTCTTCTCGCTACTTTCTTCAAAAGACTTCTTTTTGCATCAACATCTTTCGTATGAATTTTTACATGAGCTTGTAACTCAGTAATTTCAAAAGTAAGTTGAGCAACTTGTACTTCTGGAGATCCATCGTCGTTGTCTTGTCTCTTGAATGGAGCAATAAATGCTAACAATTCTTGATTCATGAGAATAATGTGTATAAAGATAAATAAAAAGATTTTTAGACGCATTGCTGAGAATATGACACCCAATTTGCAACCGCCGATACGTATACATGCCGATATATTGCTCCTTTGGAGCACCTGCCTTCGGCAGGAATCGAACCTGCATCTAACCCTTAGGACGGGCCTATTCTATCCGTTGAACTACAAAGGCACAGAATAGATACTTATTTCTATCAAAACAGGAATAAAAATCAATGGAAAATAGAACAAAAAGCACTCTCTGCAACACATATATGTCAATTATATTCAATATTTTTCTCCAAAAAGAAAAACCTCAAAAAAGAAACGCTTTATAAAGCTAAAATCCCATAAACAATTATTA
>CAXYYI010000068.1:0-5255 GCA_964293055.1 uncultured bacterium
GTCTGTCCGTTTTTATGTTGATATGTTAATGCGTTGGCTACGCTCATATCGTATTGAAGGTAATGTTTTCTTGGTATCTGATATTATACACAATGAGTACTTTATGGAGACGTTTGCTAGCATGTATCAACAACATACACAATGATTTGTTGTCCCAATTTCTCATGTACAATGACTAAAAACATATGGTAGAAACTGGCAAGAAGAGGATCTTGATATCCAAACTGCAGCTCATTATTTTATATAGATTGACAATGTGTTACTTATATATATAATCTCTATAAGTTTATATATACGTTTTTTTTATGGCCAAAATACTTTGACAATCTGAATCACAGAAACAATCTATTACGACAAATAAACATCTTGAACACTTAGAAGATTCAGTGTGGCAGTGAACTGTCAAAGAAGCATATGATATTTTATCTGATACAAGAAAAGTTTTGCGTCAATGATGAACGCAAAATAATATTGTAGAAGATCAAAAAAATATGCAACTGACAATTAAGTATGATTGAGCACCGGCAATTGTTTTTTGATGTGACTATCAAGGAAAATTTTTTCTTTCAACAAAAGCAGCACTTGCTAAGAACCCAACACTCCTATACAGTGAAGAAGATATTCAAAAGTTTTGTCATGGGAAAGCACAGTTGTGTGCTAAGCTTCTTGTGGCGTTTCGTGCACTCTCACAACAAAATTGGCAATGAGTCTATCAAGCAGATTTGCTCTATACACCCAATGATCTCTATGAAGTATGACTGCGTCAAAAGAAAAATAATGTTGATCAAAAGCACAATTCTGAACCAATATTTGATGCAAAATGAACAACACATATAGGATTTTCTCCAAATACATTGCAATACCTTGTAGAAAAAAATACACCACTTGCAGCTGAAATTCAAAAAAGTGATATATGATTGATTGTCCATACAGGATATGAGTGGTTAGAAGATGATGGTATTCAAAAACTTTCTAAAACGCCATTTCTGCCTGCATATACACTTCCAGAAAATGTGCGATCACCATCATTATCACTGACATTGCGTAAAAAAATTGCGACTCTAGTCGCAAAAGATTTGCCGAAACCAGATACATTGCTGAAAAAACAGCATATTGCCATAGCGAAGAGAATAAGTCGTTTTATGAGCGCTATGCCATATATCACGCATGCAGATGTTCAAAAAAATTTAAATAAGGCATTGAGAGAACAAGATGATACAACTACATACTGGCAGACAGCAGAAGCAAGAGAGCAGTTTTTTGCCCATTGGGCAAAAATTATCGGCGAGTATTACCATAAGAATATAAAAGCAACAGAAAAAAAGATAACTACAAGAGAGACAGCATTGCAGAAACACAAAAAAGAGTTTTCTGAAAAAATGCGTACATATAAAAAAGCGCTTGCTGCTCAAAAATCATCTTCTAGTGCTAAAAAACAAGTATCACAACCAAAATTACCAGTAGAGACACAAGCACATCAAAAAGCACAATCAGAGTATAAAATATTTGTTAATGACAAAAAAATATTTGAGCGTAGCTATACCAAAGATATACAGCATGTAGAAAAAAATCATGATCTGCTTGAGCAATGAATAGATATGTGGCTGTCATTGCAGCAGCAAAAAGATAGTCTTATAGAAGCATTGGATAAATCACTTGATACACAACTTGTGACATTCTTGCCATGAATTGATCATCCAGTAGGATGAGAGTGATATGTTGTGACACATTCTTCTGGTAGTATGATGAAACTTGTTGATAGAGCAGTGTTCTCAAAAACTAATTTTCTTGCAGAAGAAAACTGGATGTTAAATGGGAAAACGCTTTTTGTTGTCTATGGAAGAATGAACCCACCAACAAAAGCACACATAGCTATGATCAAAGATGCAGCTCTAGATGCAAAAAATCATGGTGCACCATTGCGTGTATATATTACTCGTACCCAAGATGATGATAAAAATCCACTGCCACCAGAACTCAAAGTACAAGTTGTCCAAGAAGCACTTGCTGCATATTGATTAACAGATGTTGAAGTCTGTATAGTTGATGAAAACAATGGTAATTTATTGACAGTGGTAGAATGAGTTGCAGGTGAGTGATATCGTAATATTGTGCTTACAGGATGATCTGATAGACTAGAACTCATGGATCAAGCGACACATATGGCAACTGAACAATGAAGTAAATTATTCTATAAAGTATCTGGTACAGTCAGAAGTGAACTGATTGATGCGACTCAAGATCTCTCATGAGTTTCAGCAACAAAAGTCAGAGATGCAGCAAGAGTGTGAGATAGAGAACTGTTTGATAGTCTCTTAGCTCAGTGAGTATCAGAATCTACTCGTAATAGTGTGCGAGTATCTATTAGAGAAAACTTCTCAGAACAATAATATAATAAAAAATATCAATGAATCAAAAACCCCTCTCTAAGAAACAGGAGGGGTTTTGTAAAAGTGTTTGCCAAATCTTGTTACACACTTTGCAGTTGAATACCTTTTTTTTGTAAAAGTGTTTCTAGGTATTTTACTCCTTCTGAAGTAAGGTACATAGTCGTTTTTACAAAATAGTCTGCAGTGTATTGCGCACACTGTCGCAGATCTTTGATTCCTAAAAAATACAATGTTGCGTAGGTTTTACGCGTCATGTCTATTTCCTGAGAATCTTTTTCATTTTTTTTTAAGTTTTCGAGACAGCATTCTACGCTGTACTCATCTGGAATTGTTGTTTTACTCATAGTATGTTGGTTTTTTATATGTTATGTTTATATATAGAGAGTTGCTATGATAAATCAATATATCTATATATGTATTGCATTTTTTGTCTAAACAACTATAGAATAGAGGATTAGGTTCTTCTATTCTCTTTGTTTGATAAAAAATCATTGTATGCCAGCAAAAAAATCAGACACGCCATCGTCAAAGACAACAAAATCAGCAGCAAAAAAAACGCCAAGTAAAAGTACTGCTAGCTGAGAAAGTGTGGAAAAGGTAAAAAAAGCAGCTCGCAAAACTGTAACGCTTGCTGATACTGTTGAAAAAGACACGGCAGAAGTTGTGGAAAAAGATACAAAATATGCTCGTGCAAAAAAGAAAGTAGCGGTAGAAGAAACACTCAAGGCTACTCGTACAACATGAGTAGATGTGGATGCTTTGAGACATACATATGATCAACACAAACCTATTATTCATGAACCGAAAGGTGAATCAATAGTGTTTCGTGGTATTAGAACACACAATCTCAAAGACATAGATATCACAATTCCAAAGTGAGAAATTATTGCTGTGACATGAGTTTCATGATCTGGAAAGTCATCATTTGCATTTGATACAGTCTATAAAGAAGGGCAGTATCGTTATATCGAGTCGCTTTCATCGTATCTTAGACAGTTCTTCAATCTTGGTGAAAGACCAGATATTGACTATACTCGTGGATTGTCACCTGCGATTGCGATTGAGCAAAATAAACGTGTTGGGAATGCTCGTTCAACTGTTGGTACACTGACTGAAATTGATGATTATCTTCGTTTGTTGTATGCAAAATTAGGTGATATTTATAGTTATGGTAGTGGAAAAAAGATCCAACCGCAAAGTATTGATCAAATTGTAACAACGCTCAAAGATCAGTATTTTGGCCAAAAAGTCTATCTTGTGCAAGAAGCAGGAAAGTATGATGATGAACGTGAATTTCTCAAATTTGTGAAAAAAAATAGACTCAAAGTAGAAAATAATGATGGATTTACAAGATACCTTGTGATGACTTCTGCTCAGTGAGAATCTTATGATGCGTGAGATGACTGACAAGATCCTGCTATCGCAGGACGCACCGAAGGTGCGAATGCCACTGGTTCACAAACTGATGGCGAAGATGATACAAATGATACATATAGCGCAACAGTGAATTTTGTTTCAAAAGCAAGAAAAGCACATAAAAAAGAAGCTGTTGCAGTAGCGCAAAGCGCAAATGATGCAGCAGTGGTAGAGTATTTTTACTTGGAATCACCTCGTATTCCAGAGAAATTTTTTCCAGTAAAAGTCTATGGAATTTTTGATCGTGTGACGATTGATAACGAAAAACTTGGAAGAATCAAAGAAGATATTATCAAGATTTTGTCGATGACAAAAAAATTCTGAGTCTATCAAGTATTAGGTGAAAAGATGGCTTCAGATTCAGCACTCTCAAAAGCAACTGATAAAGATGTCTTCAATATTACAAGTTCTATTCAGTGGTTTACTGATAAAAACTACTGTCCTGATTGTGATATCTCGTATCCAGATTTTACCACACAACACTTCTCGCCAAATCGTTGAGAAGGTGCTTGTCAACACTGTCATGGGTTGGGAGAGGTACTGCAAGTAGATATGGAGCGTATTATTGATCCAACAGCAAAATATGAAAAATCTATTATACCATGGCGTGATAGTGTTTTGTGACAAACAATCCTCAAAAAACTTGCACAAAAATATAGTATAGATGAAGACAAAGCATGGCAAGATCTACCAAAGCGATTTCAAGAAGTTGTGATCAATGGTGATAATGAACTATTGCGTCTTGGAATGTGAGGAAAATATACCAGCACATACTACAATGGTATTCAAGATGTCCTCACAAACCAGTATAATAAATGACTTCTTGGTATAGATTTTCAAGCAATGTTCCAAATGCAACCATGTCCAGAATGTCACGGTGCGAAGCTGCGCAAAGAGTCTATGTATGTGTTCTTATATACTGGGAAAACTGGTGGACAACCATTTAATATTTTTACCGAAGGAGTAGAGAATATGTATACGATATTTGATCTCCAAAGAATGCGTATTGATGAGCTTACAGAAGCACTCACTTTGTTCCAAAAAAATACAAACAAACCAGCAGAGTTGATTCATAGAATTATGACACCATTGTTGGATAGACTGAATACAATTAGTGGACTAGGGCTTGGACATTTGAATTTACATAGACAAATTGATACGTTGTCATGATGAGAAATCCAACGTTTGAGACTTGCAAAACAACTTGGGAACAAATTGACAGGTATTATGTATGTGCTTGATGAACCAACAATTTGATTGGATGATAAAGAGATTGCTCGTACGATCCAAGCGATCAAATCACTGAAAGAAATGTGAAATACAATTGTGGTTGTAGAGCATAATGATGAGTTTATCAAAGCGTCAGATTGGGTAGTGGAAATTGGTCCATGATCATGAGATTTTGGTGGGAAGTTGACTTTAAATTAAACTCTGACTCTTGGGCTCTAT
>CAXYYI010000069.1:0-5220 GCA_964293055.1 uncultured bacterium
TCTTTGTCAGTTAGTTTTGTGAAATAATTTCGCATATATCCATAGTCTGCATGGAAAGCTTCTCTATACTCTTTTCTATCAGTTTTTGTATCTTCTCGGTTGTTTTTGATAGTTTCTTTCGCTTTTTCTCTGATTTCTTTGATTTGTTCTCTTGTTGCTTCATCAAGTTTTTTACCAGTTCCATTGTGTTCCCAAGGTCTAATACAAGCACCTTGTGTGTTTCCTGTTTGGATAGTACCAGACCAAACGTATCCAGCAGATCCTTTACATCCATGTTCATCACTATCACCACCAACAATCATACTTGTAGCGTCAGTAGATGCAAATGTACTTCCAATAATTGTTAGTGATGCGATTGTTGCACCAAAGAGAATTTTTTTCATGTTTTGTATAGAAGAGAGTGTAAAAGAGTATATATATATCGTATACGATAGTGTCAGTTTTTTGTGACATAGTATTACAACATATTTACGCCATCTTATAGCCATATCACTTGATAGTTTCAATAGATTCTTTCCCTAGTTTTTTTCTGACATTTGCTATGTAGACATCGAGTGTCGCATCATTTTCTCGTGTATCTCATCATCGTATATAGTCAATAAGGTCTGTACGAGATATAGCTTGTCACTGACGTTGAGCAAGGTATTCGATCAGAAGATACTCTTTGAGAGTGAATTTTATATCTTCTCATTTTTTGATAACACGTTGTTCATCAGGAAGCACTTCTATATCATATGCCAAACGATAGACATTTGGTAGTTCAGTTCTTTTGCTAATAGCATTGATACGCATAACAAGTTCTTCTAAGGCAAATGGTTTGACTAAGTAGTCATCAGCACCTGCATCAAATCACTCTCACTTGTCTTCTAGTTGTCCTTTTGCTGTCGTCATAATAATAGGTGTTTTCTTTTTTGAGCGAACCTGTTGGCATACTTGTATGCCATCTACTTTGGGTAGCATGAGATCTAAAATAATAAGATCATATGTGTTGTCCAATGCCATGCGCAGTCATTCTTCTCAATCATATGCCAGATCTACAGTATGTCATTCTAACTCTAAGAATGCTTTTTCATTATGTGCGATAGAGGTTGTATCTTCAATGATGAGAATATACATGCTGTGTATGATAAATAAATTGTGAAGATTGTGTTGTTGTGTTTTATGTTTTTGGAGTCGATTGGTTTATAGTGTGGTTTTGTCAAATAGTATAGTACATATAACTGTGTTGTCTTGGTTGTTGTAATCTATCTGTCGTTTGTGTATACGAGCGATGTTTTGTGCAAGTGTGAGTCATATACCAATACCATCAGTGCGATTTTTGTCATCTTGTCGAAATGGTTCTCGCATATGTTTCAGTGATTTTTCTGATAGAGTTCCTGGATTGGTAATAGTACAAGCGTGAGCTGTGATATCTATTGTGATAGTATCGTTTTCTTTGCTATACTTCCAGGCATTGTCTAGTAGATTTGAGAAGAGAATGTGAGTGAGGTGTTCATTTCATTGTATATGTGTTGTATCACCATTGATACTGTAATGGATATTTTTGTCTGTATGTTTTTTTTCTAGTGATGTACAAGTGTTATGTATGATCTCATTGAGAGATAAATTTGTAGTTTCGATAGTATCTTGTGATTGGAGACGAGATATAGTCAGTAGTGTTTCTATGATGTTTTGCATTGTAGTTATACTGTTGCGTATGTTGTGTGTTGCATGCTCATAGTTTTTGGTGCGGTCAGCAAGATCTATGTCTGATCTCATAACCATAAGAGGTGTTTTGAGCTCATGTGATACGTGTCATACAAAACTACGAAGACTTTCATAGTGAGTAGCAACACGTTTTTCTAGTCACATAATTGCAGTAGCAATAGAGTTGATTTCATCATCTTGTGGAAGATGTGACATAATAAGTGAGTCTTGTGATTCATCTGGTGCACGATGATGTAATTTTTTTATAAGATCGGTGAGGTCACGTAGTGATCTGCGAACAAATAAACGACCAAGAATAAAACTTCATGCACTTACCAGTATCCACATAAGAAGGCTTGTATAGAATAACTCTTCTTGACGATCAACGTTTTGTGAGACGTCAAATGCGATATAAAATTTATCGTTTCTTCCTATAATCCATCGACGATCTTCAAAATAACGAATATTTTGTATTCATAGAAGTGATGGATATTCTTGTGGTAAAAAGTTTGCAGGATTAAGAGCCATAAATCTTTCTTGTTCTGCAGGGAAGAAAGGTAAGTTCTGAGGTTCTTGTTGGGAATTGTTATTTGATTGTGCTTGAAGTGTATTACCAGATACTATCGAAATGTTTTGTCCTCATTTTTTGCGAACAGTTTTGAAGGTGATGTCTATCAGCTTTGCGTTTGGAGGTAGATTGAGACGAGGAGCAAGTTTTTGTGCTTCGCTACGTACCCATGACATCAAGAACATTCCATTGAGAAACAACAAAAGTACACCAGATAAGATGGCGATCCATATTGTAAATTGTAATGCAATGCGTGATGATGTTTTCATAGGTATGTTATATAATTCAATGAACTGAGTGCAATAGTAATTATTACGGTTTGTATCATATAGATTATACCTTAAGAGAATCTTAAAATTATACAAAAAGTTATTACAATATACACATATGGAAAATGTTTTATATTCTCTTGTTTTAGGGTTGACATATTGTATAATATCTAGCCGACAATATTTAGATATTCTTATATGATATGACAATTAGTAGTAGTGCGAGAAAAATTGTATGATGAGTGATGTTAACTGCTGGATTAAGTGGTGCTTTATCTTCTTGTGAGTGATTTTCCAATAAATCTGTGATAGAAAAAAGAGAGAAAAAAATTGAGGAGGTGGTAGAATCTACTCACTCTGGAGTTTATGATACCTTGATTATATCTATAGATGAAATATTAGAAACCAAAAAACATCCTTTTCGTATGAAAAAAGTACCTCAAACACTTTGAGCATTGCTTGGAAGTAATACAATAGATACAATTATGTATAGGTATAATGCTGCACTGATAGATATATTAGAAGAAAAGAAAGTCATCAAAGATGGCCAAACACTGAAGTGGGTGTGATATGACAACTTGGCATGACAGACGATTAAAATACCAGCTGTCTATCCGTGATTAGAAAAGTTTTTTGATGAAGATCTTGCAGTGTTTTTGAAGAAACATCCAGAGGCAGATAGTCTTGTTGGGAAGGAAAAAGAAGTGATTCTTGTAACAAGAAATCTAGAAGGAAAATGTGTCTTGTGATATTACCAAAATGGTATGTTGCAAAAAGCACACTATACATCTCCATGAGTAGGAAAAACTGTTCGTGAAAAAGTTTGGATAAGAAAAGATGGTAAAAAATATAAAGTACGAAAAAAACTCAAAAGAATCACACCAGAGTGAGTATTTTGGACAAATCTAAATGCGGAAAGAGGCGCAAGTTGAGATAAACAAGATTCATTGCGTAAGTCAGGTGCTCATGATGCACCTATGCCATACTTCGTGCCATTTGCAAAAGATTCAATTTGGACTGGTGAGTGAAATCATCAGTGAACGACAAATTGAGATAAACTTTCTCATGGATGTGTGCGTAATCCATGATATGGAGCACAGTATATCTATAAAACAATCAATGGAAGAAAAGTAAAATATGTGATTTATAACTTGTATGATGAGGAAGAAGAAAAGAAAGAGGGGTAAAAGTAGTGAAGAAAATTGTAAAAAAAAGACATCACCAATCAAAATAGATACCATGGTTTTACATTAATATAGTTCCGCGAGCACTGTATTTTGTTTCTTAATCAGACTCGATTATCCCCAACTCTTCTGCAGCGATAATACCACTATCCATATAGCGTTGTTTGGCTTTTTTTGATCGGTCATAGTGGTCAATGATAGGTTTTGGATATCAGTATTTTGTGAGATCGTAGTCTAGTGGTGCATGAATTTCTTTTGGAGAAGCGGCTGCCAATTCTGGGAGTCGTTTTTTGATATATTCACAGTCTGCATCAAATCTTTCTGACTGGAGCATTGGTGAGAAAATACGCAGTGGTTTTGGGTCTGCTCAGACACTTGCGGCTCGTTGTCGATTTCCAATATTGACGTTTGTATCATAATCTAAGAGATAGTCTGCAAAATGTTTTTCTCATCGTCTTCGATCGATAATAAGATCTTTGGTTAAGAACGATGCAACAACCATACGGACTCTATTGTGCATTCGGTTTTCTGCTTTGAGTTGTCTCATACCTGCATCTATAAGCGGGTATCAGGTCATACCATTTTTTCGTGCGTCAAAAAAATATTCGTTGTTATCTCGTTCGATGTATCTTCTTTTTTGTTGAAATTCTTGTGTGCGTGATTCTGGAAAGTTGAAAAAAATATGATGCCAAAATTCACGCCATGCAAGTTCACTAATATAGACTTGTGCATTTTGTTTTTTTGCAACAAGGTACAATTCTCTGATACTGATAAGACCAAATCTTGTATATGTACTTAGTTTTGAACTCCCATCAACTGCAGGAAAATTTCTTGTTTCATCGTATCCAAAAAAATCAAACTCAGTAAGTCTTTCTTTTCAAAAATCTACTGGTCGAGAAAATATATTTTGTATTTTTCATGGTGTGTGAGATCATCATGAGGTTTTTTTCTCATCGTCGATAGATGATATACCAAGGAGATTCTCGAGCTTTGCTCGAGACAGACCTTCGGTCTGAGGAGTAGTTGTTTTAGGGATTGTTTGCTGTACCACAACTGGATTGTGGTCAAAGTATGTTTGTCGTAGTTTGTAAAATGGCGTAAATACTTTTCTTGCAGGTGTGTAATCGATTGGTACAAGAAGGAAATCATGCGTAGCATGGCATGCGATAGCATGCTTTCTACATCGGTCTTGGAGCCATATGTCTCTGCTAGCTGCACCGTGTCAGTATGATTCGTTTCGGTAGATTGCATCTATTGTGTATTGCTCGACAAGTTGGGGAATAATCTTTTTTGGATCACCATGGTAGATTGTGAGGTGTGAACCAATAGAACGTAATTGAGTGTCGAGTGCCTGGAGTGCTTGGAGAATAAAATGTAATCTCTTGTCTTGCGCTGGAAATTGTGCAAGAATTGTTGTGTCGAATATGAAAATTGGAAGCACTGTTTGTGAGTCAGTAATTGCCTTGATAAGGCCTGTATTGTCGTATGTTCTTAGGTCTTGGCGAAATATGAA
>CAXYYI010000070.1:0-5055 GCA_964293055.1 uncultured bacterium
AATCTTTTTCAGAAGGTTGTGTATTGTCAAATTGTATAGTTTTTCCAAATCTTTTCAGACGTTGTTGTTGGAAAAAATATGCTTCCTTGAGTTGTGTACTTAATTGTGTATCAAATCTCTTTTCAATATCTTCTGCTGTACTTTCTTTTCCATCTCTTTTTGCAAGATTTTCAGGACTGTTTTCACGTCATAGAAGTCTTTTGATTTGTTCTAGGCGATCTATATTGATACTAACGACATTGTTGTTAACTAAGTTTCCCATTTCATGATCAGCAAGAAGAGCGCTATTTATAATAATAAGTCATTTTTTCTTGTCGAGTGTATCTCTCAGTTCTGTATTCAATGATTGTTTCATAATGACATTTAGTTGTTGAAGCTTGTCAGGATTGGCAAAAACGATACTGCCAAGATTTCATCTATGGATACTACCATCTGGATACATGCATTGATCTCAAAATGTTGCTTTGATTTCATCTCTTATGTGTTGATAATTATCACTTTTTACAAGGATATTATGTCATAATCTATCAAAGTCTATATTGTGTGTTGGTATACCGAATTTCTCTCCTACTTGTACAAATGTTTCACCAACATATGACTTTCCAGATCACATTTCTCCTGTCATACCAACAATATATTGTTGATTGCTTCTTGTTTCTAATGCGTGTTTGATGCGTAATGTTTCGTGCTTTCATGTCGTATTTGCTTTGAGTTTGGTCAATACTTTTTCTCCTGATGATGATACATGTGGGAGTGAATTTTCAAAATTAGCCTCAATAAGTTTTGTTTCGACTTCTGGATTAATAATTGTGTTGTAGTATGCTTGTGCAGACTCTTCTCTGAAATCAGCAGGATTTCTATATGTTTTGAGAATATATTTTATTCATTTTTTTTGACAGTAATCAACAATCAGTCATTGCACAAAATCTACACTGATTTTGGCAGCAATATCTTCAGGTAGATCAAGAAGAGCATCTTTGATCATTGCAGCTCTTTCTTGATGATGAAACATAAAAGAGTTTGCTTTGTCAGGATTGTTTCCAATTCAGATAATAAGTTTTTCAACTTCTCATGACTGTATCATATGTTCTGCAGTTTTCAGATGACCATTGTGAAGTGGATCAAAAGAACCTGCATAGACTCATTTTTTTTCATCTAACATTGTGTCAATGAGAGAAAAGAGTAAATATATTTATAATATTGTAATTATTATTAATAATAAGTCAATATTTACGACTATCCTGAGATACTGATAAATCATTTCAAATTATAGTATCTATATGCCTATTATCCTATCTCTTCTTAAACTTTGCCCATTCTTCACTAAACATAGTAAGAAGATCATCGACAATAAGTGGATTGACGAGATTTTTATCACGAAGTCTGAGTTTGCGAATTTCTGTATTTGGTTCTGTTGTTTCTAGTCCTATAAGAAAATCTCGTACTTCTGACGCAGATATAGGCGGAGTCGTCCCATCGAAACGATTTGCAAATGAGACTTTCTTTCCTTCATCAAGAAAAAATGATACGTCTTCTTCACATCATCCATAAAATGTCACATCTTTTTCACCAGGTACTGCTTCATCAATCAGTTGATCAAGATTTTGTACTCGCACTCTATTGCTTTCTTCTTCACTTGCTCATAGCACATGGACATCAGGAATTCTGATAAGGATAGCATTAGGATAAAGTTTCTTGATGAGTTGTTCTCTTTTGTCAGCAGGGAAAAAATGTCTATATGATTGTGGATTATCAATACTTCCCATAAAGAGTACAAGTACATCAGAACTTGCTTGCGCAATTTTTATCACTGCTTCATGTCCTAAATGAATTGGACTTAATCTTCCTCAGTAGACTCAAACTTTGATAGGTGTTTTATTCATACTACTCATTTATAAAAGATAAATGTATTACTATTGCATAATAGTTGCTAGTTGTGTTTGCCATTGTTTTTGCTGTGCTATGAAGAGTCTTGGCATATCTTGTATTGTACGATTATGTGGTTGATCAACAAGGATATGTTTTCGTTCTGGTGTATAACGTCATGTAATAATTGGTGTATCGTCTACAAGAAATGCTCAACGTACTTCTGTTTTATCATGTGTTGTAATCATACGTTCACTCCATTGACCTCCAAAATACTTTATAATTGCATCTCTTTTTGCTGATTCTGAGCCACAATGTCTTTTCGATGGTTTAGTACAGAATTTGATATAATAATACTCATTTAAATCTTTGAGTGTCTCAACAATCCCAGGATATGGTTTTACTTTTTTGAAAAAATCTTCGGTCTGATAGAGTCATTCAATTGTATGTTTGATTCTATCATGTTCTTGTTCATTGTATTCTGGGAATAGTTTTCGTAACTGAATTGAAGTCCGATTATTGATATCAGCCAGAGTAGAACGTACTTGTTCAGGAAGCGTTTTTTCTGCCTGAATCAGATCATACAGTGGTGTCGCAAAATCAAATGTTGTTCAATCCATATCAAATAATCATACGGGAAGCTTATTATTCATATGTTATATTATCTCAATATATAAATAGTTTTTTTATGTATTCCCGACCTTTGGTCGGTCAGACCGTAGGTCTGAAATATGTGGGTAATAAGTCTGGTGTTGAGAGCATCTCTAAAGTTATAAAATACAATTGAGAAAGCTGAGAGATTTTATAAAAATCTTTCTAATTTTGATGAGTGGAGTTGTAGTCTTTTTTCGTGAAAGTCTTTATGAGAGAATGCGAGTGTAAATGTTTTTTGTGATGGTGTATAGGTGATTGAACTAATATCTTTGAAAATACTAAATGTTCAGTCAATATATGCGTCAATTGGTGTTCTAGCAAGGATATTGATTGTATAAGGATATGGTCATTTCATAAGACTATATTTGAATCAACCAGTACCATTTCACATAAGTCATATATTGTCTTGTCATGTAGGGATAAGTGGTCCATCGAAGTTTGCCCGATATCATGTAGATCAGATTGCAGAGGTGATGATTAATCAACTTCATTGCAGTGTTTTGATTGGTTGTCAGTTTTTTTCTATAATAAATTGCGGATAGTAGTGCAGATGAGGATTGATAACAATATCGTTGACAGCAAGGATGTTGTCATGGATTTCTCATGCAGTTGTCTCTATAGTTGCTTGAAGAAAAGGTTCTTTGATAAATTGTAGTCATTCAAGTGATGTTGGTATTTCAGTAACAGATTTTATATCATTGAGTAAAAATCATAATGTTCCACAGTTTACACCAAAAAACGTCTTGTTGTAATGGTGGAGCGCTTGTACTGCCTCAAGCATAGTTCCATCTCATCACAAAACAATAATCAAGTCTGCTTGTGTTGGATCTGTAACAACTGTTTTTAAGTGTGATATGATATCTTGTTTGAGTGTCAGATTTCTTTTGTCATTTTCATTTTGATAGATATAGTATTTCATAGTTGTTTCGATTGAGTAAAAGTGTATATTGCTACTATAATAAGATATATGGTTCTAACAAGAGATATCTGAATATATACATTATGTATATTAAAAGTATTGTAATTAAGCTATATATAGATATGTATAATATACAATAAGGGTTGGTAAATTATGATATGCTTTATATTATATCGTTCACTACAAAAATATCTCGAGGGGCGTTGCGGAAATAGGGATATTAGTTCTTTTTGAATATCTGCCCTGCAAATTCTCTCGATATTCTTTATAGTTTCACTTGATACATAATATTAAAATTCACCTTTATTTTCCCATACTATCATGTTAGAACAACATATTTATGTAAATACTGCAGTTGTCATGTTCTCTATTGTAGATTGAGAATTGCAAGTTTTGTTGATCAAAAGAGTGAAAGATCCATTTGCATGATACTGGTATTTGCCATGATGATATTTGACTGATGATAAATCTGCAGAACAAATTGTGAGTGAAAAGTTGCAGTTGAAGGTTGGTCTGAGAAATATCTACTTAGAACAATTTCAAACATTTACTGATCCACAAAGAGATCCAAGATATAGAGCAATTACAATATGATACTTATCAATAGGTGATTATCATGATATAAAAAAATATTCTCATTATGGAGAGGTTGCATTTCATAGTGTGAGAACACTACAAAAAATTGCTTTTGATCATAGAGAGATCGTGAAAAAAGCATATAGTGTTTTGAGATACAAATTATTTCATTCAAATATTGCGCAATTTTTTCTTCCAAAAACATTTACTCTCACACAACTACAAGAGGTATATGATGCAATTCTTGCAACAAAATCAGATACGAGAAACTTCCGTAAATATATCGACAAAACAGGTATCATCAAAAATACAGGCAAAAAAGAGACTAATGTCTCACATCGTCCAGCACTTCTGTATGAGTTTGTGCACAAAGATGTGAGAGTAGAGGATTATGGGTTTTAAATTGCGTCTAAAATTTGAAATAATTTACTATTAATATAGATAAAATATGTTGATCCACAATGAAACTATAAAAAAGTTGCTTGAAAAATACGAGTCTATATGGGCTTTGATATATCTAGCATGATTATCAAACTGGGATACAGAAACCTATATGCCAGAAGCTGCTATTGAACTAAGAAGTAAAGCACATGGGAAAATAGATGTCTTAATACAACAGCTATATCTTGATGAGGAATTTGAAAAACTGATGAGTATAGCATCAAGTGAGCAAAATCTTACAGATACAGAGATAGGAATAATAAGAGTGTTGAGAAGAAGTATTGATACATATAAAAAACTTCCTGCAATTTTTGTTCAGAAACGATCTATTTTGCAAAATGAAGCAAGTGCTGTGTGGAGAAAAGCAAAAAATACCAATGATTTTGCGTCTTTTCAACCATACTTACAACAAATTATAGATATGTGTAAAGAAAAAAGTGAGATTTTGGGATATGCAGAACATCCATATGATACACACCTAGATATCTATGAAGAATGACTCACAACTGCAGAGGTAGAAGCATATTTTACCTGACTTAAACCAAGACTCATAGAACTTATTGCAAAATTACAAACCAAATATAAAGAAAATACAGGAA
>CAXYYI010000071.1:0-5045 GCA_964293055.1 uncultured bacterium
TGAGCGTTAGTGATGGTCCATCTGGTACGACAGCTCATTCTGTTACAATAACATGTGGGAAGACACGACGTACTTTTTCTATAGATGCTTTTCGTCCTGGTCCATTTGTTGTTACTGTTGTTTGTGCTATAGGCGCTGGTGCATTACCAACATCAAATATTCTAAATCATGCTTTTACAAGATCTACAGCCACATTATTTCAAATTGGCACTGTTCTCAATGTTTTATTGACTCATGTATTAATACCATTTTGTACACGTATTGTTGCATTGTCAGCTAAGAAATCAGTATTCATCATTGTATCTGCAACAAATGATTTGATGGCAGTATAGTTGCTGACACTACTAGGAGTAGCTCATGAAGGTAGTTGTACTGATGCACCACCAAATGCTTCCATCGGAGGAGTATAGAGAAGACATCATGCCTGTGCACTTTCCCAACGAGATGCGCCACATGCAGCGACTTGTCGTGATGATTTCTTTTTCAATGATGAGCTATATGGTAGTCACCACAATAGCTCTCATACTGCAACATTTGTATGAACAAAACTTGTGACATTTTTGTAAAGTTCATCCATTTTAGATGGATTGAGGAGTGTGCTTGATGAAAGAATTTTATCAAGAATACCTTGGATAATTTCTTGCTGTCTACGAGAACGAGAGTAATCAGAAGTACTATGTCTACTTCTCGCATATTTTAGTGCTGTTGCACCATCAAGTGTTTGTGTGCCAGATTGAATAGAAAACGTTATATAAGAATTGTTTGGTCCTGGATATGCAGAATCATAAATTGGTTCTGGTACCTCAATAGTAATTCATCATAGGCTATCAAGGAATGTTTCAAATCACTTGAAGTCTATAAATGCATAGTATGAAAGAGGTATGCCAGTAATTTCAGTTAATTTTCCCAAGATACTTGGTGCAGCAAGATCATAGTTTTTTTTACTTTGCGTAAATGCTCATGCAAAGATACTATTGATTTTTCCATATGATCCACTTGGATGTTTTACATAAAGATCCCTTGGAATAGATAACATTGCCATTGTTCCTTTTTCAGGATTGATTGATACGATAATCATAGCATCTGTGAGGTATCAACCAGCATGTGTATCTCAACCATATCCGATAAGCGCAACATTAATATTTCCATGTTCATCAAGATTTGGTTTTGTACCAAGAGTTTGTCATACAATAGTTTTGGTTCCTTGTGCAACAACATTACCTATTGATACTCAAATAGTTTTTACAAAAGAAAAAATACTTCACCATGCTCGTCATACAACAAGACAACAAAAGAGAAATATTCATGCTTGGATCATGAATATCTTTTTTCCTTGACGGATGCGTTTTTGTTCTAATACAAAATCTTCAGCACTGTTGATAGTTATTTTTCTCTTACGAATCATATATAAGTAGTATTCAAATAATTAAATAATAAGGGTATAGATAATCATCAGGCTAATACTCTTCACTTCGAACTCTTTTTATTCTGCAAGCAGTCAAAAAAACAGTTAAAAGCGCCTCATTCAGAGGTATTTATTATTGGTTTTCAGAAACATCTGTTTCACCTATCGATTGTGTTATTGCTTCACTACTATCAGGATTACTTCCTCATAGAAGACCAAATCCTTGTGCAATATTTTCCAAAGGCATAGCACCAGAAATAATAGTTGGCACAAATGAATCTATCTTCATGATTTTATTGCTAATCGTTGCTTGTAGTGTAACGTCTGGTGTTGTTACTGTTAGAATAATATTTTTCCCTTGTTCTTTTGTTTCACCAATAAGAGATATATTGTTTGTTGGTATAGAAATGTGGAATACAAACTCTTTTCCAGATGGAAGAACATCTCCTGTCGCAATAATATTTTTTTCGTTATCTGTATTAGTCCATGTTAGTCCATCTTTTGTTGAGTATGTCATACTAATAATTCATGCATCTTGTGTTGTGATGCTATCAACACGAAGGACAATATTATCTTTGCTATATACAATAATATTTCCTACCAGCGGACTTTCTAGTATACCTTTCACTACTTCTTCAAGTGTATTACCAGAGAATGTAATATTATTTCCTAGATTTTTACTATCTTGGAGAAGGTAATTGACAAATCCTGATACTCCTTCTGGATTCCATGCAACATTGTATGCAAGTTTTCCATCAATTTTTGTTTTCCCTGTTTCTTTCAAGAGTGGATACTTTGTTATACCTTCTTGAAAACGAGAGAAGAATGTTTGCATATTTGCTGAATAAGCAAAGAGTCCATTATTTGTTGAAACTCAAGCTCCGGATATATTACTACCAGTATCTAATGCTACTGCATTATCTCCAAGATTAATCCATTTTTTACTAATTGATCCTATAAGTGCAGTAATCAAACCACCATCTACGTTTCCTGTTTCAGGAATCAGATTAAATGAATTAATATAAGCATATGTTGATTTTGTGTCATTTGCAATTTTGATATCTCAATCGATTTTTACAGAAGCACCAAAACTTGGTTCATATGCTTTTGCCTGTAGAAGAAGATTGATATTTGCAGCTCCGCTTGTCATATCATACTCTCAAGAAGCAACGAGTGTTCCTGATGCATGAAATCATTGTGGAGAACTTATAGTAAAGTCTATATTTGTTGTGTCTGCTAGTGGACTATTAGCAGGAATATTGTTGCTTTCTAGTTTTGGTAGGGTAGTCAGTTTATTATATGCGTCTTGAAAAGACATATTTTGACCAGATGAACCACACCCAGCAAGGAAAATCGTAGCAGACAGTGCTATGATAGGAAGAATTTTTTTCATTTTTTTTGTATATGATGATAAAATAAGATGACAATAGAGATTACTATTATTATTTTAATATGAAACGACATCATTGCATGATGATACTTTTAGTGATAGTAATTTCATCAAAAAAAACAATCAAAAAACTAAGAAAAAATTATGACAAACTATCTTGTAGATGATATGTAATCAAAAAAAACCGCACCGAAGGTGCGATTATCAGGTGTTTGTGAGTTTGCTATGATTTTTGAGTGTTATTTTGAACTATACCCCAACTCTATAATAAATTTCTTTTTCAACAAGTTCTTTTTTACGTCATCGTTTGAGTGCTGATATTTGTTTGATGATTGCCATTTTTTCAGGTGTGTGAAGGAAAGGCATTGTAAAGAATTTTACGACATCAAGTGAGAATGATTTTGTTGCTTGCCCATTGACTGACATTTTGAACACAGATTTGAAGTTATCAAGGTTTACAAGATCTTGTTGTGCAAAATCAGGGGCAAATTCTTTTTCTAGGAATTCAGCATCTTCAGCTCAGACTTTGTATGACAACATATTACCCACATTCCCGAAGATAGCTTTTGATAGATCCATACCACCACCAAGACCATCTTTTTTAAGTTGATTAATATATTGGTGGGCAAGTACCATACCAAGTTTATATTTACGTGCTTCTGATAGGACACTTTCAATTGATTTTGAAACATAATTTTGACACTCATCAATATACAGATAGAATGGCACCCTATCTTCTTCAGCCATACCTGCACGTCTCATCGCTGCAACTTGAATTTGTGTTACGATCATTCTACCAAGCAGTTCACTATTGATAGGACCGAGCAAACCTTTTGAAAGATTTACGAGAATAATCTTTTTTTGTTGCATTGCTTCTGACATATCAAATGATGAGTTAGGTTGTCCAATAATATTACGGATAATACCATCTGTAGTGAATGGCCCAAATTTTGCTTGGAAGTAAGGAATCATTTCTTGTTTTTCTCTATCTCCCATAGAACCATATGTTTTTTCCCACCATGAACGTACCACAGGGTTTGTTACATTCTTAATTTTCATTTTTTGGAAAGCTGGATCTACAAACATACGAACAATTTCAGTTAATGTACCACCATCTGGTTGTTCCATAAGTGCAAGCACTGCATTACGGAAGTAGTCTTGAATACGTGGTCCAAATATTTCATGTCCATACATTTGGACAAACATATCTACAAGATCACCAACAATAATATTTCTTTCCTCTTCATTTTTAGCAGTCAAAATATTGAATCCAATAGGGTAGTCAAAGTTTGATGCATCAAAATAGATGAGATCATCAATTCTTTCTTTTGGAAAGAAACGTAAAATTGTTTCACAAAGTTCTCCATGGGGATCAACAACACAGAATCCATTTCCCATTTCCATATCTTGTTTTGCCATCAATACTTGTGCTGATGACTTTCCTGTACCTGTTTGTCCAATAATATAGAAATGACGTAGTCTATCTTTAAATGGTACACGGATATCTTTTTTGATACCTCCATATAAATTGTGACCTAGGAATAATCCTTCCTCCGGAAGGTTGTCTGGTGCAGATACTACTTTATACATTTGCCATTTGATACGAGGAGACTTGTTGAATCTACTATGTGGAAAGTGGTAGAGTGATGTGATTTCTTTGATGTTCCATAACTGTCTTTTTCACATATTCATAATCCATTCATTTCTATCAAATGATCTCAGAAGAAAACTTTGGAAGAATTTTTTTAGGTCATCTCATTTTGCTTTTGAGAATTTGATACCATTGAGCCCTACATAATTATATTGACTTAATGAACGAGAAAGATCATTGAGAATTGCATCAATACGACTTTGTGATGGTGAAATTGCAAGCGCTCTAATATGGACATCAAAGAGTTCATCTTCGGTTTTTTTATCAAGATCACCTTGTTGTTGTCCAGAAAATTTCGATGATTTTTTCTTTTCTCATTTATCATCTTTCCCTTTTGCACCTGATAATATACCTGTAAAGAGAGATTTTATAAACGAACTGAGTGTTGCTTTTTTCTTTCATTCTTTTATATCTTCAACTCTTTTTCTCATAGAACTTTGTGCTTTTTCTTCTACTGGTGCAATAAGCATTTGGAAACATAGTTTTTCATCGACATCAACTCTTGCAAAAGCAGAAATAATACTTTCCATAGGATCTGCTTCAAACGAATCATACATCTTGATAGGGTAGGCGTCTTCTTTTGTATACGAGAATGTACC
>CAXYYI010000072.1:0-5028 GCA_964293055.1 uncultured bacterium
CCTTATGTCAATTATTGCATGGGTATCTACAATAATATCGTACAGGTTGCTGGAGCATACAAACGAGCCTTATCTCTCTGCTCTCTCTTGATATATTTTATGTGTATGGGATGTTTTACCAATACATACTTCTTATATACGTATGAAGTTTTTTTTTGCAAGAGATTTTTCTCTAAAAATTTCAAAGAAAAACGTTACAGAAACTTTTAAAAAAACGGTTACATTGTCATTTTCTGACAAAGAACGTCTAGAATTAGGTAGTATTTCTCCTAAAGAAACAACTGCCTACAAAGACATCAAAAACAAATTAGAGAACAAAAAGCAAGAATTAATTGAAAAGGGATTTACAATAAAATCTTCAACAAAAGAATTAACTTTTGACTTGAAAGAATTAACTTGGAGTTTCGATATCACAGCTGAAAAAGCAATGAGTGATGAAGAAGCAAAAGAGTATCTCAAAAAGAATAAAGGTAAAACTTTTGAAGACCTTGTAAAAGAAGCAGAAGACATCATAAACCCGGTTATGGAAAAGATGAGTCAATTATTTGAAAAAAAAGTTGAACCAATCTTTGGACAAATGGAAGATGTCTTTGAAAAAGATTTTAAACCTCTTTTTAAAGAATTCGAAGATGCTGCAAAAAAATCTTCAAAGAAATTTAAAAACTTTTTTAACAAAGAGAAAATCTAATTTTTAAGGAGACAGTATACTGTCTCTTTTTTTATATCTCTTTCAACAAATACGTACAGATACGATGGTGAATATTCATTCCAAGATCTGTCAGTGCTAATGTATCATTATGATAAGTAGCAAGACTTTCTTCCACAAGTTTTTGAATGCGCGACTCTCGTTCATCGATAAGATAGTGTGAGTACGAAGATAGGTCTGAAAGACCTACTCTTTGACGAAGTCAAAGAAATACTGTTTCAATACTCACATCGTCGATCGTCAATAGTGTCATACTCATAAGCTCTCCCCTATTTTTTGTTTCAATATATTTTTTCCATCAAGACGCTATTGCTCATCTTTGCATAAGTGTTTTTGAAGATTCTAGTGTTTGATTATAAAAATTATTAGATGCGTTTATTGATAACAAACTATAAGCGCCTAGTCCAAGACCAAGATACTCTGTCATAGTTCGATAGGTTTGATTATGGATACTTTCTTTGCCTGGGAGTGCATAATTAGAAATTTCATATCTCTCATATCACGCATTTGTGAGCATAGTTTTGAGGAGTGCAAATTCATCAAAGATCGAGTCTTCTGTTGTAGTAAATGGCATATCATGGTCTCGCGGTGCATGGTATGCTATAAGTGGATCTTTGGTTTCATGGTATCGTTTTGCACCAGCAAAAAGTTCAAGAGTATACAGTGAATATGAGTCGATGGCGTGTGATACAAGGAGTTCTTGTAACCATCTCATGGTTTCAGGTGAAGATTCTGTACCAAATGCTATGAAATCATAATTATAGAGTATATGTGGTTTTTTGAATGCCAAGAGGTCTTGTGTGAATTGTACTATTCATGAAAAATTATTGTCCCTATTGGACAGTGTGAGTGTTGTGTCATCTAGTGATTGAATACCAAAAGAAAATCTAACACGAGGAATATGTTTATATGCTTGTGCTATTTTTTGTACTGCGGTAAGCGTTTGCTCATATGGGTATGGATTACACTCAATACTGAGCTCTTCAAGTTGTGAACAGTCAAAGTACTTTTCTACTTGCTCCATAATTCTCAGGAGATATTCAGCTCAAAGGAGAAGCGGTGTTCCTCATCAAAAATAGATTGTTTTAAGTTTTTGCTTTATAGATACAGAAGAAAGTTTTTGTATATTATTACCCTTCGAGATAGCATTGTTTTCACTTATTTCCTTACTCCAAAATTCTATATCAGCAAAAAGTGCAGAAATATACTGCTCTGCCATTCACGCGGGTTGTTGTATTTTTTCAATTGGTATTACTGGGAAACTACAATATCCACATTTTTTAGCACAAAATGGGATATGAATATAGAGAGAGATCATGATATATATAGTATATTATAGTGGTCTGATTGCAAGTTATTAGATACAAACTTTTATTCTACCAAAATATCAAAATGTTTATCATGTGCTATAACTTTTACAGGCATATCTCATATAGTACATGGTATTGCTTTAAAACTTGGCGTCTCATCTGTTTTTACTTGATAGTTAGAAACTCATTTTTCATGAAAATATAATGCTGTGAGCAACGTGATAGCTATATCAGTTTTTGCTCATCATCAATGTGTCAATGATGGAAATTTTTCAGATACAGCATGTCCATATTCTGTTCATCATGTTACAGTGATTGGCTTATAAATAGTATATACATCATCTGTAAATACTCTACTCATATCATGAGCTAAAAATCAAAGCATATTAATTGTCTTCTTATTGATATTGTGGAGACAAGTTCTTCCAGTGGACTTATTGTTTCATTTTTCAGCATTTTGTTTTTTGCTTGATCTTACTCAAATATTATGTTGTTCTAGTATAGTATATGCTTCTCGTCGTCCGTATTTTCATGGTTCTACAAGATTATTGTTACGAGCAATATCATTTTCAATTTTAACAATCGACTTTTTCTTTTTTTTAGATTTTATAGCATCACGTTTTTGAATAGAATTAACGATATTATCAATCACTGGTATATTTATATCCTTATGGATATATTTTGCATATCATGTTTTTGATAGTAATTTTTCTTGGAGTATTGCCATACTCTTATCATTAATAGTTTTATGAAATTTTTTGGTATAGATTGCATCCCTTATAATATTTGAGTCGTAATATGCTTGTAGGAAATACTCTTTTGTGATTTTTGCTTTTGCAAAAAAAGCACTATCTTTCTCAAAGATAGCTTCTGGATCTATAGTAGTTATATGTTTTTTTACTTCCAGTGCATATAAGAGATCGTCATACGATAGACAATCTTTAAACTCTAGTGTGTCTTGTAATACCCTATGCAATTTTTGCTTATGCAAATCTACTGTTTTAGTTGTATCAACAATTATTTTTTGATCTTGGCCTACTGGTAATTTTTTACTATCTGGTCAACATGCTGTAAGTATAGCACTAAGTGCTGCAACCACTATTCATGTTTTGATCGGGAAAGTATTTTTTCATAAATATTTATTAGCATTATTACTATTCATATACTCATTCATATACATAAATCTTCACTATTGCCATTTTAACTATTTTACACATAATTACAATAATAAATTATCTATGATATAATTACTTTATCGTATAGAATTATATATTAAGAACGTTTTTTAATAATTTTCCATAATAAAAATCATGCTCGTATAAGAAGCAGAGCACTCCATGTTCCTATAAGTCGTGACCATTTTATTAGTATCATATCACTTATAATAACAAACCTAAAAGTATCATTCCCATAGTTGTCCAAAATATATTTTTTGTATTTTGATTACAAATCTCTCATACAGGAGTATTATTTTTGATAACAATTTTTTGGTGACAAGAGCTAATATACTGTTCAATAAGTACTTTGTTTGTATTTTTAATCAATGGTTTAGGGTTCTGCAGATAGCTGATAATATATCATGTATCATTTGTTTGTGGAATATGGAGTGCTATAGTCTTATCATCCTGTTCAATAAGAAGGCTCCAAGGAAGTTGCATATTGTTTTGTTGATTTTCCAACAGTGATATAATATCTTGTTCTTTTCATATATGTGGTGCAATAATAAGTGTTCATAGTTCTTGTTGATTTTTATTCCACTCAGAAAAAAGTAAGTATACTCATCATACCAAAAGACATATTTTAATAATTATGATATAACGATAATTCTTGTATAACATACAACTAGAAAATATAAAGATTAACTCCTAATTATTTAATTCTATAAAGAATAAGCATTACAAAACCTCTTAATTCACGCATAAATGGAGTATCAATTTTTTTGATATATGCAGCTTGATTCAATGCTTTTAGATGATTTTTATACCAACCGTCTGCTGACATATCACCATTGTACGTATTTCCATAAAGATATCTTGATAACACAGTCGCAAATTCAGCTCTTGTTACTGTGTCTATAGGTCTAAAATATTCTATTAGATTTTTTTTATCGTTTTGCCATCACATAATTCATAACTGACACGCATGAGTGATATATTGTTTTTGTTCACTATCCATACTAGAAGAGTCTTTGTAGTTTTCAATGACACACTGACTATTTGATGGTATAGATTTCTTTTGAATATTTGTCACGTATTGTACCATCATTTTTGCAAGTTCTGCTCTTGTAATTGGACTATATAATCTTGCTATATCGATACTCGTTGCATGCGTAATATTGTTTTTTTGTGCCCATGTAAATGCTTCTATTAATTCATTATCAGTTGTTGTCGTTGTAGTTCATGTAGTCGGCGTTATTACTCATCATGAAAATGTGATAATTGTTGTATTTGGTCCAATTGATCCACCACCAAAAAGTGGTCCATATACAGTTCCTGTATTTACAATTCATGTAAGAACAGTTCATGTATTATTTGTACCTGTTGTTGTAGATCACGTTGTAGAGCTTCCAGATTCAACAATAGTCAATCATATCGTTGTTGAAGCTGCAAATGTATGTGAGATATGTCAAAAAATTATTGCAGCAAAAATCACAGTTCACACAAACATATTTCTCTTTTTAGTTATATTCATACAATTATTTTTTATTATTAAAATAGTTTTTATACTTTTGAATATATATTATGTAGCACTAGCATGAGCATCTTTCTATGAAATCATCCTTCGGATAATCGCTCTTTGAGCGATAGTCGTAGTAGTCTATTGATGAGACTTAATCTCATCTGCTATAGTTTGTAACTCTTCTGAGTTTTTTTGTTCTCATATTTTTGTCGTCAAATATCACTCATATATATCAAATCGCACTTTTTCTGATCGATCCATTGCTTGCCTTTGTTCTCACAGTCCATACATAGGATATAATTTGATATGCACATGATGCACTCACATTCACTC
>CAXYYI010000073.1:0-4951 GCA_964293055.1 uncultured bacterium
GTGTAAAAAAAATGTGCCTTTGGCACAAAAAACGTGTAGAAATCACTGCCCATTTTGTTTTACATCGCAACATGTTGACGGAGCAATACCATGAGATAGATCCGCTCAGGATACTTGTAGTGGAGCTATGTATCCTACGACATATGAACTCAAAAATGGTATGATAAAAATTCTATTTATCTGTTCAAAATGTGGTAAACATCATCGAAATAAAGCAAGTACAGATGATCAAATAGGTGATTTGGATGAGTATATACAAAAATATAAATGATATGTTGTTGACTATGTATAGAATTTCTTGAAAACTCGTATAGCACATCATATATATACAAAAAAATCCCCCAGCTACCTGGAAGGATGGTAACACATCTAGTAGGTTCTTATGCCTCAATCTAGGGCACTACCATTTGTGTATATTTAGTATACTCAGAAAAGAATTTTTGTCAAAAAAATGAAGAGTTTTTAAAATTATACGACTTTATCCTCAGTAAGTTCTTGAATTTTTCTTTTTACTCACTCTGGATCATAAATAAAATTCATAATAATTTCTCATTTTCCATTTTCATCTCCTTCTAGAAGTATATCAATATTACCAAAATTGAAGAGACTATTGATGATACCATGGCTTGAAAAGTTGATAGTTTTGATTTTTGATGGTTCAATAGTAATAATTTTTCTGTTGAAAATACCTTGTTGATCGTATGACGAAATATAGGTTGGTGTAATGATCGTATAATCTAGAGTATAATTGAAATATCTTGCCCAAGCAATAAGTACCATATAAAGAATTACAAGAACTGTAATGATTTGTAAAGCATTATTTGCAAGAATATTTCACTGTTGAGCAGTTTTTGTATCTAACCAGAAAAATGATATGATTACCAAAACCATTAAAACGATTGCAACTACTGCTGGTATTAATGTGTAAAGATAGAAATAGAGCTTGTGTCTGCGTAGAAATACTACTTTATCAAAGCCAAACTCATGCACAGCAATAGCATAGTTTTTTGTTGGTGCAGATGTGTCGAAATTTGAAAATAGTCTTACCATGATTAGAGTTGTTTTTTAGTAAAGATGCGTGTTGCAAAAAACAATATAATCGTAATATAAAAAATATGAAACAAAACTGCAAATCAAAATGATTGTCATACTACTTGTGGTAGAAAGGGTACATCAAAAAAATCATTGATACTTAATGATGTGAAATTAGGAAAGATATAATAAAAAAACGTTGCAATATTACTAATAATTGGAGAGAATACTTCTTTTTTAAGAACAGTAACATAAAATACAACAAATCATAATGTGTGCCCCAAAATATAGATAATGAGCGAGGTGAAAAGCGTGATAAATGGTGATATAAATGATGCAAAAAACAAACACAATGCTAATAAAACTTCTAACTTGATACCAATACCAATAATAGCCAAAAAATGAATTCGTGTTAGAGGTACATTATAGAGAAATGATATTCATACATATAACAATCACATGATCAGAATAAACAGTCAAATGACTCCACTAAATCCAAAAAATTTTCCTAAAAGAATATTGCTTCTATTGATATTTTTTGAAGCTAAGAGAAAAATAGTATTTTGTGAAACTTCTTGATAGAGGACATTTGCACCAAAAAACAAAACAAGAATAAGTCCTGCAATTTCTATAAGTCATATACTTAAATCTCTAATTACTTTTGTTTGTTCACTAAGAGCAAGTCATCAAGTAATTATTGTTCCCAACATAAGAAAAGCCCCAATACCAAAGATGATATAGAGCATTTTTTTCCTTAGATACTCTATGAAAGTATAATATGCAATAATTGCCATACTAGTAGTCTATGAGAATAAATACTATATTGTTAATAAGAAAATCTCTTGTGTTTTATGGAATGTACTGATTTGATTCATCGCTGAATGATGTGAGTTGAGGATATAGTTTGACAAATACTTTACCTATGATACGATCTTGAGAGATAGTATATTTTGTGTTTTCTGTACATCACAATCCAAAACAACAACGTGAGTCCGTGCTATATCATCTATTATCTCACATAACAAGATATCCATCTTTGACATCAAATGTTGTAACTCAACATTTTGCTTCAGTTTGTACATCTGAACCGAGATATTTTTCTGTCAAAATAGAACAGTCTTGATTGTTTTGATCTGTGTTTTTACAAAGATACACTTTTCCACTATCTAATTTGATAGTTTCTCATGGAAGCCCAATAATTCTTTTTATGAAAGGAATATCTTTTCCTGGAGGGATAAAGACCACCACGTCTCATCTTTTGAGAGAGCTATATTTGGGTGTGATTTTATCAACGATAATAAAATCTTTATCATGAAATGTATTTGCCATACTTGCTCATTCGACTGTATATGGCATAAATACAAAAAATCTTACAATCCCTGCAATCCCAGCGATAAAGATAAGAAACGCAAAAATATCAAAAAAGTCGAGGACAGAAGTTTTCCATCCTCAGTTTTTTCGATATCATGCACTAAAAAATTGTGAACGCATACCTTGTGATTTATATATAAACATTTTTTTCTAGCATGAAGGTATGCCACAGTAGGCTTATATCAGACGTGAAACTAGTAACTACTAGTAATAGAATTAGAACGGTAGATCATCTGTTGGGAGATCGTGATGTTCTTCTATATCAAATCATTCATGTTCACCTTGTGGACCTTTTGCGTCTAGGAATATGAAGTTTTCAATAATGATTTCTGTTGAATATCTATCATTACCATTGCTGTCTTGTCGTTTTCTTGTCTTGAGTCTTCCTTCTACATATACTCTTTTACCTTTGATAAGGTATTTACCAAGTACGTCAGCGCTATTTCCGTAAGCGACACATCTATGATATTCTGCTTCTTCAAGCAAATTACCATCCTTGTTTTTGTACTTTCTGTTTGTTGCAACTGTGAAGTTTACAACTGATGAACCAGTTGATTCGATCTTTTTTACATCAAGATCACTAGCACATCTTCAAAGAATCATAACTCTATTTAGATCTATAGCCATCGTATTACATAAGGAATAAAACATCTGGCAACTACATCTGTATAGTCAGCTTCATACAAAAATCAATTGATTTTTATGATTATTTCAGTATTGTGGATTACTATACATGATATGGTCTTTGTGCCATGAGCGCAATGTATACAAATACTGCTGAAAAGCAAAGAAAAATCTATGACAAAAATAGGACAAAACCATCTATGTTTATGCCTGGATGGCGGAACTGGTAGACGCGCTAGACTCAAAATCTGGTTCCTGCAAGGGAGTGGGGGTTCGATTCCCCCTCCAGGCACCATTGTCACATTACATCACATATCTCTCGATATAGTGGCTTATATAAAACAAACTCTGGGGTTCGTATCCCAGAGTTTTTCGTATACAGAATTTTGTGGTTGAAGAGGATGGATAGTATGCTCCATTTTTGGTGACTATCTATAAAAGTGAAGATAGAACCTAGGTTCTCGATGATATATAATAATTTTGGAAGGTGTTCGTAAAGTTTATTTGGCGCTCTCTCAAGGTCTGATAGTTGCTTCTCTATAGAATTTATAAGTATGTCAATTTCTTCTAGTTCTTTTATAGCCATTTCTTTCACATCGTCTCTATCATTACTAATAAGAGTTTTTAGTATGTTTTGTTTTTTCTTTTTTATTTTCTCATGATTAGCAAGTAAGCTACTTTTGATTGCATTATATTCATGCTCTTGCTTACTTGCTTTATCCGTATATATGCCTTTTACTTTTGATATAAATTGTGCTGTCGGTTTTAAATGATTAAGGAATGTGTCTATGGTATTGTGTATTTCATAAGCATTAATAGACCTAGATATTTTTTCTTCTTTTAATTTGCAATTAGGATTTTTACATTCGTAGTATGGAAATCTTTTCCCTGATTTACCTTTACAAAAACTTCACCTCAAAGGCGCATTACATTTACCACAGAAGATAATTCTTCTTAAATAAAAGAACTCACCTGATTTAGTAGACATATTTTTATTTATAATATACTTCTTTTGTCATAATAATTCTAATATAGTATCTCTTTGTTGTACTGTTATAAGAGGTGTGTGTTTGGCTGGTATTGGATTTTCTATGTCGCTTCACGCTCTTTCATCAATAATATATCATGAATATAGAAATAGTTTTTCAGGTTTCATAAGTTTGTCGAATAAACTAGGATGTATTGTTTGTTTATTTCACATAATACTATTGCTCTCGAATCATCTTAATTTTAGATAATTTAAGAAGTCTTTATTATTTGTGATTGTACCATCAGCAAACTTACTAAAAGCATCTTGTAAAATAGGTCATTTAATAGGGTCTATTATGAGTAACTTATTATGCTTTCATTCTATTCTTTCTTTTCATCGTAGATATCAAGCAGGTGGCCTTCATCCATTACACCAATATCATAATTTAGTTCTTTGTACAAAGCCGTTTAAGCATCTCATCATACTATTTTTCCTTTCTGTTTTGGCTTCATATACTTTGAACATCATTAATATCATATCCATGTCATTTTGTTCTATATAGGTTTTAGAATCAAGTGTGGTCGTAATTTTAGTGTTATTTATAAGTATGCTATTCATAGTACTGATTCATTCACTTATTGCTTCTTCTCTCGTAATTCTTGATATCTCTGTAGATAAGAAATATGATATGTGTGCTTTAGTGTTTTTATTCTTTTGTAGATATTCAATAGCTTGTAAAAATCATGGACGGTCTTTCTTTGCTCAACTAATTGCTTCATCTTTATATATATTTATAACATTTAAGTTATGCTTCTTCGCATATTCTATGCATTTAGCTACTTGTCAGTCAATTCAATTTCAATCAGATACTTGTTCTCATCAAGAAACTCTTGCGTAAATGATAGCATTGTTTGTAGGTATTTCTTTTGTTACACTTTCTTTGCGACTGAATTT
>CAXYYI010000074.1:0-4913 GCA_964293055.1 uncultured bacterium
CAACAACAGGTCCATATGTTCATATAGCACCAGCCAATCTAAACGCTTGATTATTAAAAGTAAGATCCGGAGATCCATCTGCATTAATACGAGCTATCATTCAGGTAGAAAATAGTCCATCCTGTGATGTAAATGAACCTCATACTAGAGTTTTACCATCTGCTTGTTGCAATAATCAAAATACTTGTCCATAATAAGGATGAACTCAAGTTGCGACAGAAAATCACTGATTCAAAAATGTTGTATCTCTATCACCACTAGAATAAAGACGTACCATATTTACTGCAGGTTGTCATTGGTATGTTGTAAACGAGCTTCATGCCACTATGATTTTACCGTCTGGTTGAAGGACAATTGCTTGTGCAGTTGGAGCAACCCATCAGTTTAAACCTGCACCATATACGAAGCTAGTATCAATAGTACCATCACTATAATAAAAAGCATTACTTTGAACAGCAGCTCAAAATATAGATATAACACATGCAAAAAAAGCTAATAAAATACGTTTCATATTTTACCATATATATATAAATGGCTTATATATAATATTTTACTACCTAAATTACAATAGTTTTATCAAGTAACAACAGCTCCTACCAATCCAACAAACAGTGGATGTGGTTTCTCAACTCTTGAGAGAAATTCTGGATGTGCTTGTGTTGCAATAAAATATGGATGTTGTACTTTTGGCAGTTCCACAAACTCAACAAGTAATCCATCAGGAGAGAGTCAAGAAAGACACATTCATGCTTGTTCTAAAACTTCATGATACATTGGGTTGACCTCATAACGATGACGATGTCTTTCAGAAATTATATTGCTATTGTATAAATTGAATGCAAGTGATCATACAGATAATTTTGCTGGATACTCTCACAGTCTCATAGTTCCTCATTTATGTGTCACAACTTTTTGATTTTCCATAATTGCAACAGCTGGACATGATGTATGTTCATCAAACTCTGTAGAGTGAGCTTTGTCATATCCACATACATGACGCATATACTCAACAACACTCACTTGCAATCCAAGACAGATACCCAATAATGGCACTTTATTTTCTCTCGCAAACTGAGCAACAGATATCATTCACTCAACACCTCTTTCACCAAATCATCCAGGAATAATAATACCATCTATTTTTCATTCAGCACGCAATCATGCAAGATATGCTTGTTGATTTGTTTGTTTTTCAAGAGCTTCTGTGTCGAGCCAAAAAATATTGACGCGTGTTTTGTGAGCAGCACCTGCATGAATCACTGCTTCTGTAACACTATGATAACACTCTGGTACTGCAGTATATTTTCCAGCCATAGCAATTGTAATTTCACGTTCTGGTTGAATAATATTATGTACTATTTCTTCCCATGATTGCATCGCAAAATCTTGCAGCGATAGCTGCAATTTCTTCGCAAGAATACTATGTAATCATTGATCTCTATACTTCAATGGTACATCATAAATACTTTGAACATTTGGTGCTTTGATAATTGCTTCTTCATCAATATCAGTTGCCATAGAAATCTTCTTCACAAGTGATTGTGGAATATCTGTATGAGTTCTACATAACAAAACGTCTGGCAAAATACCAGTCTCACGCAACGCTTTTACTGAGTGTTGCAACGGTTTTGTTTTTAGCTCACCAGAGTGCGGAATAGCCACAATTGGTGCAAGATGCACATAACAAATATTTCCATCACCTAGCTCTCTTTTCATTTGTCTTGCTGCTTCATAGAATGCTGGACTTTCTATATCTCCAACTGTTCCACCAACTTCAACTACAACCACATCATGTCCATGAGCACATGACTTAATTTGCGACTTAATTTCATCCACAATATGAGGCACAACCTGTACAGTTTGCCCTAGATAGTCTCAACGGCGTTCTTTATTAATCACTGATTGATATATTTTTCCAGAGGTAATATTATTATCTCTTGTCAAAGAAACTCAAATGAAACGTTCATAGTTACCGATATCCAAGTCTGTTTCACCACCATCATCGGTCACAAATACTTCTCCATGTTCGTACGGAGACATTGTTCCAGCATCTATTTGTAGATAAGGATCCATTTTAACCATGGTCACGGAATACCCCATCGCTTGGATGAGTTTCGCAATACTGGCTGCTGCAATACCTTTTCCGAGGCCACTATAGACCCCTCATGTAATGAAAACACATTTCATTTTTTTCTACAAATAAACGATAAAGAACAAACTAGTTCAGAGACATTTTTTAACAACTTCGTTTGACGATAGAGAAATGAGGAAGCTTTTCAAGACAAACAATCACAGAATCTCAAAAGCCACTACTTACCATAGCAATTTAAGAATAAAAAAATATAATATGATTATATAAAGAGCATATTTTTATAATCCAATACCTTTTCAGATTTTTTATAATAGATTATTACGATGACACACTCATATATACTTACATGTCCACATAACACTGCACAGATAGCTAAAAAAGAGCTAGATATTTTATGATACAAAGCAACTATTCAATCTTCAACATCACTCTCTTTTGAGTGAGACGAAGCAGCTATTGCTCGTATCAATCTCCATTCTCGTGTTGGGAATAAATTATTTTTACAACTTGCTACTAGGAAAGTAAGTACATTTGATGATTTATTTCAACTTGTTACAGCAATAGATTGGCATAAATATGTCCTTCCACAACAACCACTTCTTATAGATGCTAACACGAAACGTCATCCACTCACAAGTGTTCCAAGCATCCAAAGTATCGCAAAAAAAGCAATCATCAACAAACTTATAGGTAATGAAACAGACCGACGAGACGAACAAAAAGAAATTGATGGTATTGATATTCAAATTATGCTTGACGGTACACTAGGCCATGTACTCCTCAATACAACTTGAGCAGCACTTCACAATCGTTGATATCGCCAGCACGCTGGCGCTGCACCACTCAAAGAAAATCTTGCTGCAGCACTAGTACTTTCATCTGGACGAAAATTCTCTACACCACTTATTGATCCTTTTGGTGGTGCAGGAACAATCGCAATTGAAGCCGCGCTTATTGCAAAGAATATTGCACCATGACTCATTAGATTACAGATAAAACCAAACAATGCTTTTGCATTTCAATGATTTGCACGATACGACCAAAATCACCTTATCAATGCAACCGAAGCAGCACAAGATAAAATTATGCTAACAAAAGAACACACCATCATAGGATATGATATTGATGATACAATGATTGCTATTGCAAAAGATAATGCAAAAAATGCATGAGTCGACAAATATATCGAATTCAAAACAAGAGACTTCATCACAGAAAGAGAACTCCATATGACAAAATGAGCAATCGTCACCAATCCCCCATACGGAGAAAGAATGTGAGGTCGCACAAGTTCATATGATACAGATTGAGCTAACACACCAGAAATAGACTCACAGACACTAGAGCATATCTATCAAAAACTCATCTCATTATATGAGGATAACAAAGATATTAATTGATGATTTATCACAAGTGTTGCAGATACATTAGATCTTATTCAACCATCATACTGGAAACAAACGCTCTACTACAATTGAGCATTAGAATGTAGATTCTTTAAGATAGCGAGATTGTAGAAAAACATTTGTACATACTAAAAAACCCTGCCACGTGGACAGAGTTTTTTTTGTGTTATGTCTTATATTTATACCTAATTTTTTACGACTTATATAAAGTCTTTTTTAGATGATGTGATTATCGTTATGATAAGATTCTCTGCGAGCCATTCTTTCTTCTCTTGCTGCTGGATCTTCTGCTCTTGCCATTTCTACAGACATTTGTCTTTCTGTACCTGAAATAGATTGTCCATTTGCGGCCGCAATTGCTTTTTGAGCATCTTCTTCGTTTGCATATTCGATAAATGCAAACCCTCTTCTTCTCTTGAACTTATCAAGTGGAAGTTTGATAGATGCGATTTCACCAAATTGTGAAAAATACTCTTTCACCAACTCTTCTGTAAGATTCCAATCAAGATTCTTTACATAAAGTTTTTTTGTTTCCAACTCTGTCATACTATTGTTACATATAATTATAAAATAGCGCTATGTAAGCACCTGCAAGATAGGAAAAAACATAACAGTTACAAGTGATTTAACAAATTATAAGATGACATTTTAACAAAAAAATACCTCGTAAAAACGAGGTATTTATGACAAAGATTAAGTCTTTTTATAAAGAGTATATCCAAACAAACAACCAGTAAATAGCTGGCTGCACAATCCATAACCACCAACTATATCTTAGCCACGTAGTAATAGATCTCATTGGATGAACTTCTTCACACATTGCGACACCTGCAGATGATGCCCACCAATTTGCAGAGCCAAATGCTCCTACTGCATACGCAAGCAATCCCCAATTTGGATAGGGAACACCTTGATCAAGTGCAGCTTGAGTTACAGGGATATTATCTAAGAATTGTGATATAATTCCTGCAAGAAAACCTGTTCCATGACTAGGCATAGGCAATACTGATAAATCTAGTTGTCCTACTCCCATAATTAAAAGAAATAAAAAGAATCCAGCTTTTAAGCCTTTTCTCATTTCTTCTTTTAAATGCTTATGGTGTAATAAATGTAAAACTAAATAAATAGCACCTAAAACAAAACCATATACAGCATTTTTAAATAAAAAGAGTGACGTTGTTCCTAATACAATATAGATTAACATCATTCCAATTACCTGCCAATTTAACTTTTCTCTCACATATTTTTTTTGTGCTAATCCCTTTTTAGCTTGTTGTTTCATAGACACAAAAGCTATAATGAGAATTGTTAGCAATGCTGGTCCAAGAGCAGACCAGGTACTATAGCCTCGATTTGCAATCATAAATGTTGTAGTATCACCAGTGAATGTAGGTGAACCACCAGCATTAGATGCT
>CAXYYI010000075.1:0-4801 GCA_964293055.1 uncultured bacterium
ACTTTTTCGAAATCTATAGCCCCAGTATAGTATTGCATATCTGATTTTTCTATGATAATTTTTTGCATATCTTCTATATCAGTTTTATATTTTTCTTCAGCATATATTGTGTGAGAAGAATTTATAACATTGATGTCTCTCTGTCCATTGATAATAACGCCACTTGTTGCCATACCATTAACTAAACTCCCATTTTGCCAGTATGGGTTTTGTTTATGATTGTTATAAGCAAAATTAATGGTAGGTGGGAGTGTTTGTACTGTATCGAATGTATGTTTATATGATAGTCATGTTCAATTATTTCATGTTCATACAGTTTGTTTTCCTAGTCATATTATATTGTATGTAGCAAATTTTTCCATGTTGAGAAATATCTCTCCAGTACGTTTGGGTTTATAGTAATCAGTTCATTTTGCTAGGAAATTTGCAAGACATTTTTTTCTATTACTATCAAGATATGTTATTGCATCCAATGGACGAATGATAATTGATTTAATACTATATTGTGTTATAAAGTTACTCATTACTTGATTATAACCACTACATTGGAGCGGCGCTAAAAAAACATAATCTACAACAATATTACCTTCGCTTAGTAGTGTGGCTAAATAAGAACTTAAAAGACTATTATTATAATGACTTTCCCAATACAATCATTTCACAAATGAAGTATTTGGATTGTATGCAGTCAGCATACTATCTATGTGGAAATCTATAGATCTATCGTCATCAATAAGAAGGATGTTATTTCCACTTCAACTTGCTAAATCATGAGGAAGTTGCCATGTAGCTGTAGATGGAGAATGTTCTTGTGGTAGAAGAGCTGTAATATCATCTCGTCATACCATTTTAAAATGTACAAGAAGAAAAAAAATAGCAATACACATATATAATCACCATTGTTTTTTTTCTTTGTTCGATTGTAGTGTAATACTATCTATATGTCATAATACAATAATACTCCAAAAAAATAGTCCAATACTTGCAAATCTATAATAATGAAAAGCTGGAAGAATTGAAAGAGATGGTATTATCATACTCATCACGGTTGGAAGAAAAATCAAGATGCTTGTTAGTGATAATGTCTTATATATATCATTTTGTTTTGGATGAACTCTATCATAGAGGAGTAGTAATGATCAAAATAAGAAAGCTGGTATTACACTAGTTATTAATGAACTTGTTCATCGATGCATAGAAAATAAAAATGGTAACCAAAAAAATGATGATGCAGCTAGTGTGCATAAAAAACTATACAGGTAGAGTTTATTCTTACTATGATACCACATTAATAAAAGACATAACATAGCAATAGGTCATGTAATAATATGACTTATAACTGCTAGAAATGAAAAGAAAACCAATGCATTATATCTATTTTTATGGAATAATTCTTTAATAAGTAGAAGTAAACCAATTCATCATAGGAATTGGGCAGTCAATCATGTATATAAAAGATCAATAAATCACAGACCTTGGAAGTATGTTAAGTTTCATTTATTTAGAAAAAGAAAAAATATACAAAAGACTATATAAAGCATCTTTGTTCTCATATGAGAAAAAAGAGATCTCAGTGAGTCTAATACATAAATATATAGTATAGTAATCAGTGTGAGGTATATTTGAAATGTTTGTAGTGGTGGAGTTTGAAAAATATATGACAATATACTATTGATAATATTTTCTGCAGGTGGATAGAGAAGGTTTTGTATAAATCATCAAAACCAATTATGTGTGAAATTATGCATGCCATCTTGCATAAAGAGTGCATTGCTGGCAATATGTCATGCAGTATCAATTGCTCATATTGAAGGGTAGTATCGTATAATAAGAATAGCAATCAGTCCACTAAGCCATAACATTCCACGTAAAAATAACAGTATGTATTCAGATTTTTTAGTCATTCGAAATATAATATTACCAAAGAGTAAATCCTATATTGCAATTTATACTTTACATTTAAAAATACAACACTATATATAGTGTAATTTACTTCATTGTGCTCACAATGCAAAAAAGAAAATCTGCATTTACATTGGTAGAAATGCTAATAGTTATAGTAGTGATATGAGTCCTTGCTACTGCTTTGATTCCAAAAATTCAATCATCATTGGCAAGAACAAGAAATTCAAAGCGTGTTGTAGATTTAAGAACAGTATATAATGGTCTCAAGACGTATATTACTGATTTTGGTAGCTTTCCAGTGCAAGCAAATAAGTTAGCAGGTAGTTACTTAACTTCATTACCTGCAGATCCATCATGATTGGAGTCCTGTGTAAACAAAAAATTTGGACCAAAATATGGATCTATTATGGTACAGGAGTATTCTCCAACCTTTAAGGTAATTGATGCAAATAATTATTATGATTGGGATAAATGATACTATTATAATAATCTTGCAACATGAACATTTGTTCCATGAAGATGAATATGAGGGTGGGGTACAAGTCGTGTCAATCTAGAACCAATTGCCATTATTGGTGCTTATATGGAAAAAGTGGGAAATGTAATTCCTGTCTCAAATGTACCATACTCTGCAGAAAAACATATCAACGCATATGGATGACGATGAAGAGCAAGTGGATGTCCTGAGTATGCTATTTGGTCATTATATTCTGGTATTTGAGCATGAACTAATTGAATTGTTGCTGGAGATGGTAATATAAGACAACTCGCAACACCAGAGGCAATTAATACTCCTGAACTAACATCTCGTTTAGATATTATTATGCAAGATTGGTGGAATGCAACAACTGTTGCTGTATGATGATATGGAAGTGCAACAATGATGCGTTATGATACGACTGAATGAGATTACTTGATGATGATTACAAGATAATAGTAGAAAAATAAAATATAAAAATACCATAGTGCTATGTATGACTATGGTTTTTTGTATTTTACGAGATTTTTACTTTTTTACTTTGTACTCCATTGGTAGTTTCTTAACCCAGAAGAGGTATATATTAACTCAAAAGAAGATAACAGCCATAAGAATAAATATGATAATTTTGCTCATTCTATTTGTATCTTGTAATAGCATAATAATCATAAAGAATAGTGACCATCATCGCACAAACCATCTTACTTCTGATCTTGATCGTCCAAGAGCCATAAGTCTATAGTGTAAGTGGCTATAATCTTTTTTCATAGGATTCTTCTTCATGACAAAGAGTCTATTGATGAAAACCCATATTGAATCAAATATTGGTAGTGATAAGACAACAAGAAGTGTGCCTATTTTTGCACCACCTAAGAGTGCAAGATATGCTAATACATAACCATAGAAAACAATCCCAATATCTCTTAATAATCCTATAGGTTTGTATTCAATAGTCGTATAGACAATTCATCATAGTGTTAGAAGAAATGCAATGTTTGTCGTCATACTAAGTGTTGCCATATTTTCTGGAGTGATAACACTACTATAGTATGGTAATACAACTCGTTGCAGAAGGAAATAGACCGTTGCAAATCAAATTGTCGAAATTCCACTTGCCAAACCATTGATTCCATCAAAGCAGTTGATCGCATTCATAAATCACATAAACCATAAGACAGTGAGGATGGTTGCAATACTGGCTGGTAAGAAAAGTGTTGCATTTCCACTTAGTACAAATTCTTGAATCCCAACACCTCATACACCTAGTGCAATAAATCATGCAACTGCTTGTAGTACTAATCTATATTTTGCTTTAATCCCAGAGTTGAAGTAGCTATCTAAGATAGTATCTGCAACAGAGAATAGCATAATAAATGCTCCACCGACAGCGAGTCCAACAAAAGCTGGTTGATTATAGTATGAAGGAAAGAACAGTGCAGTTGTTGCAAAAAAAGCAAGAATAAGAAATATTCATTGCATATTAGGAACACGAGGCCTTGGTGGCACATCAGCACCTGGTCTATCAAGTATTTTTCGTTTTTTGCAGATTTCAATACCTGCAATGGCAATGATTAAAAAGACTATCGCACTGCCAATAAAAGGAAAGATAGTTGTCATGGCTCTATTGTATCGGATTTTTGTTGTAATACAAGTTGAAACTACATAGCGTTTTTTTATTCTCTTATAGTATATTTTATAAACTGGTGACTATATTTGATGTTTTTGATATCTGAAATTTACAATAGAAAAGAGAGTAATTATACAACATGTCTTTTGGGAGAACATAGTTCGCAGTTTACTCGTTCTGTTGGAACATTCAGATCAATGTTACAGCATTGTAAGAACTCTCAAGAAACAAAAAAGCTTCTTCTATTAGATGAACAAAGATTCTCATGGTTTGCAACACCAGTTGCATTTTGTGCAATCAAACCTTGTACAGTGCAGGATATGTATGATATAATTGATCCTATTTTACAAAAGTATTGATGACATAATAGTGAAAAACTTTTCTATCATATTGATGGTATTAGTGTTGATGGCGTAGAAAGTGATTATTATATTGGAAAACAATGAGATATTCGCTGTGTTGTTCATGTGATTGCACTACGTCGTGATGATCGATATATGGCAAAATCAGTTTTGGGAAATGCTATAGACAGTGTGAGCATTTATCCTGCATCATTTTTTACACTACATCATATCAAACAAACTCTTCATAAACAAGATGGAACTGTACTGTATATATGACAACACTATACAAAACGTGTTGTTTTTGAAAATGGTATGTATAAGACATGTGAAGTTCTAGACTTATGATGGCAAGTTCTCAAAGATATTTATGAAGAAAATAATATTCGTGAATTTTTTGATAGTAAAAAGGGGACATTAGAGACCAATGCATATGCAAAAGATCTTGTT
>CAXYYI010000076.1:0-4717 GCA_964293055.1 uncultured bacterium
TTTTGATCCAAGACCATATAATGAAAGAGCATTGTCAGATGATTTTCTTCAGGAGTGTAAAAAGATTCTTATGGATAAAAATATTGATAGTACAGTCTTAAGATTACTAGTACCAGAACAATATAGAGATGCACATGATGAAGAGATTATTACAAAAAGACTTCATACATATTTTCATACACAACTCCATAATGTGCAGAAACAGATCCAAAAAGATGTTAGAGTATGATGGGCATTTGTGATAGGATGATTTATATTAAGTTTTGTTATTACATATCTTATTAAAATGACAGTTGATTTCTCATATTTTATTACACTAATGACGGTTATTTGAGAGCCAGCATCATGGTTTTTGATCTGGACGTGATGAGATAAAGTTATGCAATACTTTACTCGTGAGAGAGATACCTTGAAGTTTTATCAACATATGAGTCATGCTCCGATTCAATTTCATTGATTTTAGTGTGTAAAAAGAGGTTTTATGAGTAGGTTATTTATCTTGTTTATGTAATTGTGATGGCAAAACTCTATTTTAGATATGGAGCAATGAACTCAGGAAAAACAACTGCAATTATTCAAGTTGCACATAACTATGAAGAAAGAAATATGTGTGTTGTTTTGATCAAGCCAGTTCTTGATACAAAGGCAACATGAGCAATTACATCAAGACTTGGTATAGAGAGAAAAGTAGATATTCAACTCAGTCGTCATGATAATATAGATGAAGTATTACAAAAGTATATGAAAGATAATGCACGTACTATAGACTGTGTTCTTGTAGATGAAGTCCAGTTTTTGACACCATCACAAATAGATGCATTGTACTGGTTTGCAGTACTGAAAAACGTACCAGTTATCTGCTATGGTTTGAGAACAGATTTCTTATTGCAATCATTCCCAGCAAGTGAAAGACTACTAGCTCTTGCTCATACACTAGAAGAACTAAAAACTATCTGTCGTTGTGGAAAAAAAGCAGTCTGTAATATGAGATTAAATAATGGTATTCCAGTGTTTACTGGTGAGCAAATAGCTATTGATTGAGTGGAAGCATCATATGAATCAGTGTGTGGTACCTGCTATGCAACATATAAAAATAATCCTGAAAGTTATACGGTATCTTTATCATTAAATAGATAGTAGTATGTGTGGTATATTTTGATATAAATGACAATCATTAAATGCACCAACTGTTTTATTACAATGACTACAAAGATTAGAGTATCGTTGATATGATAGTGCTGGATTATGGATTGCAAATCCACAAGAACAAAAGGTCCTAAAAGCTGTAGGTAAAGTCTCACAATTAGCGCAAAAAGTATCATGAGAACTTCTACCAACATCCCACTATACTATGGGTATAGCTCATACTCGTTGGGCAACACATGGGGGTATTACAGAAAATAATACTCATCCACATTATGACGCACAGCATAATTTTACTATAGTTCATAACTGAATTATAGAAAATTACCATAAAATTAAACAAGAACTTTTACAGAAATGATATATATTTTACTGAGAAACAGATACAGAAGTAATTGCTAATTTACTAGCAGATACGTGGGATGGAAATTTTCTTTCAACAGTACAAAAAACATTAGAAAAATTAAGATGAGCTTATGCATTATTGATTGTCTCTAATAATGCTTATGGAGAAATGATATGAGTAAAAGTTGGAAGTCCACTTCTATTCGCAAAAAATGAAAAAAATGATTATTTCTTCTCTTCAGATGCACAAGCTTTAGTCTGATTTGCAGATCAAATTATCCATCTTGAGGATGGAGAAATGGTTTATGTAAACAATGATGCCTATACTGTACTTGCATGAGATAATATTGTGCATAAGACACTGGAAGATATTGATGCAACTGTTTTAGAAGCATCAAAATGAGAGTATGAACACTTTATGGTAAAAGAGATTTATGAACAACCTGCAATTATAAAGAGATTATTTAAAGGAAGAGTAGATTTTGATAACTATACACTGACTGCAGAAACATTTTATCAATTATCACATGAAAAATTTGATAGAGTAGTATTTGTTTGATGTGGAACATCATATAATGCTGGATGGTTATGATCATATTGGATGCAAGATATTGCTGGTATTGATGCAACATGTGAAATAGCAAGTGAAATGGAGTATAAGAATTATACGGTACGCAAAGATACATTGTATGTATTTGTATCACAGTCATGAGAGACAGCAGATAGTATACAAGTACTGAAAGATATAAAAGAAAAATGAGGTGAACTATTTGGAATTGTAAATGTGCCAGGCTCAACAATAGCTCGTCTAACAGGACGTGGTCTATTTACAAGAGCATGAGCAGAAATATGAGTTGCTTCTACAAAGGCATTTACTGCACAATTAACTAACATCTTGCTTTTGGCGCTATTTTTATGAAAAAGAAGAAATTTATCACGTGTTCAGTATGAGAATATTTTAGACTGACTCAAAATATTGCCTAATCTGATCGAAAATGTGTTAGATAGCGCTGATAGTATCAAAAATATTGCATATGGATTGAAAGACTATAAGAACTTTTTCTTTCTATGAAAACACTCTCATGTACCTATCGCAGCAGAGGCGAGTTTAAAATTTAAGGAGATTACATATCTACATTCTGAAGCATATCCAATGTGAGAACTAAAACATGGACCACTTGCTATGATTGATGAAAACATCCCAAGTATTTTGTTTATGCCAAAGGATATGTTATTTGAAAAAAACATCTCATCTATGCATGAAGTACAAGCAAGAAAATGAAAGGTAATTACAATTAGTGATGAAAATATTCCAACAAGTGATATGCAGATTAATATCCCACAAACTATCCAAGAGTTATATCCTTTTGTCTCTGTTGTTGTATGACAGTTACTCTCATATTATATGGCACAATTACTGTGACATGATATAGATAAACCAAGAAACTTAGCTAAGAGTGTAACAGTAAAATAAATGTGTTTTAGATTCTTGATAGTATGAAATTATGAATGTGAAAATTCATGACAGTCGAAAACAAATTTTATCTGATGAGTTTCATAAGTCATATTTTGTAGATATTAAAAATACGCTGCTTGAAGAAAAAAAACTTTATACAATATTTCCTCCAGCAAGATTGTGGTTTGCAGCTTTTGACACAACACCTTTTGATGAGGTGAAAGTTGTGATACTATGACAAGATCCGTATCATTGACCATGACAAGCAATGTGATTATCATTTAGTGTACCAGATTGAGTTTCTTTACCTCCATCATTAAAAAATATCTATAAAGAGATTGTAACTGATGTATGATGAGAGATAGATACAAATACATTATCAGGAGATTTGACATGACGAGCAAAACAGTGAGTATTACTACTAAATGCATTTTTGACGGTGCGCGCATGACAACCTGCAAGTCATCAAAATATATGACGAGAAAATTTTACAGATGCTGTTATAGAAACTATTAGCAATCAGAAAGAGTGTGTTGTATTTATATTACGATGAAACTTTGCTCGTAATAAGAAGCCCCTTATTGATGCAAATAAACATTTAATTTTAGAAGCTGCACATCCATCACCATTTTCTGCTCATAGTTGATTTTTCGGATGTAAACATTTTAGTCAAACAAATAAATATCTAATGGAGCACTGAATTACTCCAATACAATGGTTATAAGACTATAAAAAATTTATCTCTTAGAGTGTGATTCTATGCAATTGTTTTTGACAGATTATATTATACAAGATGAAACTATCGTAATAACAGAGGAAAGAGTAGTTCATCAAATTAAAAATGTACTCCGTGCAAAAGTGTGATATACTTTTATGGTGCAGGTAAAAGATACAATTGCTGAAAGTTTAAATGATGTATGTTATATAGATAGATATATATGTGAAGTACTATCAATTGAAAAAGAGAAAATAATTGCAAAGTATAGAGAGAAAAAAAATATACCGTATACAATACAATATAAAAAATTATTTGTTGCATTACCAAATAAATTTGAAAAATTAGAATTAATAGTACAAAAAATAACAGAGTTATGATTACAACATATATGTTTTTTTGTATCTCAATACTCACAGATTCATGATATATCTGATAATAAAATGCAAAGACTAGAAAAAATCGCTATGGAGGCTGTAGAACAGTCATATGGTCTTTATGTTCCATCTATGTGTTTTGAAAAAAATATTGAAAAAAATATTCTGCAAATAGATGATGCGATGCATATAGAAAAATTTATTTTGCATCAAGATTGAAAAAATATTTGAGAAATAAAAAATATAATACAAGATATATGAGAAAAAAAAGAAAAATATTTTTTTGTATGACCAGAATGATGACGATGAGAAAGAGATGAAAATATTTTTAATAATCATGTGGTTCATAAAATTTCTTTATGAAAAAATATTTTGCGTACTGAAACTGCTGCTATAGTTGTGGCTTGGGAACTAGTAAAATAGAATGGTACTTAAATGATACATGAAATATTTTATCATTTTTTTATAGTAATAGATTAATCTTTTTTAGAAATAAAAAATAAAAAATATTTTTCAAAAAAAAATATAACTATTGTATATCACTTTATTGTAATTTTCTCTTGCAATTTTCTTGACGAAGAGTATTACTCAATCATTCGATAGAATATTTTTTCGATCGATATCATAAAAATATTTGCAACTTTATATCATAACATATTTGCAAAATGCCAGTAGCAAAAA
>CAXYYI010000077.1:0-4688 GCA_964293055.1 uncultured bacterium
CAAAGATCATGCAGATATTCAATTTATCGGGCAACCATATGATCTTAATCAAGAAGAAAAAGAAGGAACTTTGACACTTACATACAAATTGGATACATATCCAGAAGTTGCAGTAAAAAATGATGGATGGAAAAAACTTGCTATTAGTCCAGTTGACACAACAGTATCAAAAGACGAAGTAGAACAAGCTATTACAAATCTTAAAAAACAATATGCTGACTACAAAGATGCAGACAGTATTGGACAAGCAACACTTGTGAAAGCATCATACAGTATGACAGATAAAGATGGTGCAGAACTTCACAAAGGAAGTGCATTTTTTGGAGAAGATGAATACAAAGAATCTGCGCTTTTGTGGAACGCTGTTGATGGGAAAAAGAAAGGTGATGTAGTAGAAATTGCATATGAAGAAAAGAAACTTCCTCATGCTGTTCACTATCATCCACATGGAAGTGAGATTGCTAAAAAAATCAAAACACTTCACTTAACTATTGTGGATACAAAAGATAGTATCCTACCAGATTTCAATGATGCAGCAACACTCACAAAACTTTTCCAAACACCAGATATTACAACATATGATGCACTTGTAGCAAAAGTAGAAAGCGTTCTTGCTGAACAAAAAGAAGAAAATGGTCTACAACAAGCAGTTGAAGCTATGTTGGGAGAAGCAAGAAGTTCTCTTGAAGTAAATATCCCTGAAACATTTGTTAGAGAAGAAATGGGAGCAAGAATCAAACAACTTGGTCAAAGAATGGGTGGAGAAGAAGGTCTAAAACAATATTTTGCGAAGATCGGTGAAGAAAAAACAAATGAAATGTATGAAGAAATTAAAAAATCTGCTGAAGAGTCTCTAGAAAAATTCTTTATCTTGAGAAAAGTTGTAGAACTTCTTGAAATTACTGATATCAACTGGGAAAATCAACTTGATGCAGAAAAGAAAATCTATGCAAAACTCGTAACTGAAGGTGGAAAAGCTCCTAAAGCTGCTGCTAAAAAAGCTTCTCCTAAAAAAGTAGCTGATGCAGAAGAAACTAATGATGAAACAACTAATGAAGCTCCAAAAAAGAAAACAACAAGAAAGAAAAAAGATGAAGCAGCTGAATAAGTTGGTTACTAGTATAGATCAAACTATGATACAACTATAGCACTTTTATATTCTACAATACCCTACAATGTTTGGACAAATTGGAGAACTCAAAAAAATGTATGATAAGTATAAAAAATTACAAGATGCTCTCAAAAATATTATTATTAGAGCAAAAGAAATTCAAGAATATAATGGAAATGAACTAGGAGTACTTATTGATATTTCTGGAGAAACAAAAGTAAAAGATGTACAAATTCATGATCCTGCAAATGTACTATCTGATGATTTAAGAAAACATCTTGAAAAATGCATGAAAATCGCGTTTGAAAAAGGACAAACAAAAGCACAAGAAATTGCACAAGAAAAAACAAAGGAAATCCTCGGTTTCGATCCTTCACAACTTGCAGGAATGATGTGAGGTGGTGGTATGCCAAACATTCCAGGTCTTGGATAAAAAGTCTACGACTCAAATACTAAAACATATTTACCTATTATATACGTATAGATGAAAAAACATCTTGTAGCTGGTATATTTGCAAGCGCACTCCTTCTTTCAAGTGTCTATGCTGCAAATCTTAATGTAGGAGAACTAGATTTGGACTTCTGTAATGGAGGGAACAAACTAAACATGACTATGGATGCGAATACACAAACTGGTATCTGTATGAGATTGACAAATCTCTCAACAAAAACTGGGAAGGTACTTATGAGTTTTGTTGACTGAGAAATGAGTCAGTGAGAATCTGCTGTACAAGCTTGTAAAACAAATGCAGAAGGACTTTTTGGAAGATCAATCACATTAGATGAACCAACTGTCTTTGATATCCAATGAGGTGAAAGTATTATCAAAACTGGTAATCTCTCACTAATCACTGGTTTTGCAGGGAACATGTATGGATGTATTACATATACGGTCCTTGAAGATACAACTGGAGACAATCAATGACAAATGTTCTCTATCGTCTCTCGTAAAGCAAATACTATTTCAATATTTGTGAGTGGTGATATTCAAAGTCAATTGCAACTTGAACAAATTGGACAATCACTCACAACAAGTTCACTCGTGAGTCTTGTACAAAATGGTGATAAAAATTATACTCTCACAGTAAGAATTGCAAACAAAGGAACTGCAAATGAAAAACTTAATGGAAAAATTATTATTACCAGTGATCTTGGTTTCCACAAAGAAATTCCATTAGTATCAAATATTGAACTATTTCCAGAAGAAACAAAAGACTTTGCAATACCAGTAGGAAAATTACCATGGTATGGAGGAAATTACTCAATACGTATTGAGTTAGATCATCAACCTATGATTGATGGAAAACCTCAAGGTAAAGTAGGAAATATTGCAGAAAATACATCATATGCATTTGGAATTGGTAAATATGGACCATTACCACTTGGTGCAGGAGCAATTATTATCCTATGGATTCTTCTTATTCTTATCAAAAAACTCCAAAAAGAAAAAAAGAAAAGAGCTAGTAAATAGTTTTTAAGAAATATAGTTATAGCAATACAAAAAAAGCCCATCCATTACGGAGAGGGCTTTTTTCTTTATGTGAGAAGAGTTTTATACTCCTCTTTTCTAGTTTTCAATCAATGTATATACCAATGTTCCTGCATAACTTCCTGCTGCTTGTCCTGCTGGTACATTTACTTGCAAGTTAATATTCCCTGCATAGTACCCAATCTTTCCTAGGTTTGCTCCTGCATTTCTCTTGATAAATGTTCTTGATGTATTCAATGCTTGATATGCTGTTGTTGCTGCATCAAATACAACACTTGTATTTGTTGTTCCACTCACTGTCACGATTGATCCTACTGATCTAAACGATACATTTGATCCTGAAATAGCATTTGATCCTGCTACTAAGTTACCTGACATTTGGAGTGTCGTATTATATCCACTATCTGCTCCTTTTAGGTCTTGTACCCAAAAGTAATTTACTGTTCCCGTAAAGTCTTGTGCTAGTGTTTGTGCTGAGAACGATGTACTCAATGTCGTAGCAAACGTCAATGCTGCTGGCGCTCCATATGTTACCGTTCATGCTGTAATTTGCATGTTCACTGTCGTATTAGCTGCTTGTGACACTGATGTCAGCAACATACTACTTGCTAATACTCCTAGCGATAATATCGCTCAAATTTTTGTTTTTTTCATGCTGGGTTTTTGTATAAGGGGTAAATCTTTAACATCTCTATCATATACTTTTTTATATATTTGTCAAAAAATAGATGACTTTTTTTACTTTTTAGATATAAAAAATTATTTTTATATATATGAAGCCTAGATTTTTACAACTCTTACATTTATTTCAAATATAAAAAAACAGCTATGATAGATAGCTGTTTCTCTATTATAATAGTAATTTTATCTCATATCCCCTTGCGGTTCATCATGTCTATCAATTTTTTCCTTAAAGGTAAACGATAGAGGAACTCAAATAAACCCAAAATTTCTCCTCAAGACATTGTCTATCCACTTTGCAAAAGCAAAGTTTTGTCTTTCTAGCTTGTTAATAAAACATGCAAATGTTGGTGGATTAACATCAACTTGTGTCATGTAATATAGTTTACAGATCTTATTTTTTGGAAATCTTGGTGGTGCTTTGATCATTGCAGTTGAAATTGCTTTATTGATCTCTGCCGTACTAATACGTCTATATTGTTGTTCATGAATTTTTTTAATAACTCCAAACAACTGTTGCATTCACTCACCCGTTTTCCCACTCAACGTCACAATTGGTATCCATTTTGCCATTGTCATAAATGCAATAACAAGATCCATTTTTTGTTTTCTTTCTTTCTGATTTGTCACAAGATCTGTTTTACTCAAGGCAACCACGATAGGTACATTATGTTCAATCATCTCACCAATGATTTTCAAATCCATATGAGAGATAGTTTCTGACATATCTATCATCATAATCACAATAGGTTTGATGAAATCAATCATCTTATATGTCTTATCCCACGCAATCTTTTCAAGTTCTGATGCTCTTGATGCTTTTCTAATTCCGGCTGTATCATAAAGACGGAATGTATGTTTCCCTAATTTTATATCAGTCATTAAGTAATCAAGTGTTGTTCCTGGTTTTTCAGATACATGTGACATCGTATGTTTTGCTAGATGATTCATCAGTGTTGATTTACCAGAGTTCGGTTTTCCAACAATTGCAATATCAACAACATCATCTTTCTTAATATGTTTATCAACTTTATTTGTACTCATATATTCTTTTGTGATATCAAGCAACATATCAATATTTTCTCACTCTTTTGCTGAAACTCCAATCACATGTTCAAATCACAAAACATAGAAATCTGCGAGTGCCATAACATACTTTCTCTCTCACAAGTGTCCTTCTAGTTTATTCACAACCAAAACTGTCTTATGTTTTTTCCCTGCTGCCATAATCATACCGGCAATTTGTTCTTCTTTTGCACCGATACCTACTTTTGCATCTATCACAAAAAACAACATATCAGAGTCTTCAATAATTTGTTGTACAAATTCTAACTCTTCGTGAAAGTCAATTAGCCCAGGAGAGTCTATAATTTCTACTCCTTTCATTTCCTCCCATTGCGAATAATC